>NZ_JAKUFT010000026.1:0-60329 GCF_022663605.1 Bacillus cereus group sp. BfR-BA-01379 | reverse complement strand
CAGCTCCACAACAACCTGTTGCAAAAGAAACTGAAACAAGTGCACCATCATCTTCTCGTGAGTTACAAGTTGTAGCAACAGCTTACACAGCAGATCCACTTGAAAATGGTTATAAAGCAGGCGACCAAGTAAAATCAGCTTTAGGTCACAACTTAACAGCTAATCCAAACATGAAACTAATTGCAGTTGATCCAAGTGTCATTCCATTAGGTTCAAAAGTATGGGTTGAAGGTTACGGAGTAGCAATCGCTGGTGATACTGGTGGAGCTATTAAAGGGCATAAAATCGACGTTTTAATGCCTGATAAAGGTACATCAAGTAACTGGGGACGTAAAACAGTTACAGTGAAAGTTTTAAACTAATTACGAAAAAGAGTCAGTCTCAATAATGAGACTGACTCTTTTTTTATAATTCTTACATTCTTTCTTTCTCTTGAAAGTAAGCAATATTGTCTCGAAGCCACTTCCTCTCCGCCATAAACAAGTTTCCACGTTTTTTGTACACTTTATCAAACGTCTTTAAAACTTCTTCATGACCAACAAACTTATGTAAAAAACGCAGGGCGATGACAATCTCTGATTCGTCAGTAGGCTCTACTTCATTTTTACGTCTTCTAGAAACAACTTTCGTTACACGTTCGCAAATTGGTTTAATCGCCATTTCATCTCCATATGCATAAATAGCTCGAATAGCCTCATATTTCACTATGACATTTCTATCAGCTAAACCATCAATATAAACTATTTGTAAGTCTGTTCTTCCGATTTCTGCTAAAGTCTCAATAGCTGCTGAACGAATATACGCACTATCGCAGTGTAAAAGTTTCGTTAAAGGTAGAATTGATCGCTTTGTTCCAATCTCATATAAAGTGGCACATATATTTACAATATCATCTCGATTCTCTTCCACTGTAAGTAACTTCAATAAAGCATCTTCTGCTCCCAACGATTTACACAACTTTAAAGCGATGACAGCAGAATAACGGACTCCACTATTTTTATGATATATGTAAGGAATAATTTTATGCGCATTGCTTGCTTCAGATAATTTACTTAAATCTATAAGCATGCTATTTAACACTATCCTGCTTTCTTCACTTTCTAACCGATCTATCAAATAATCCGTAATATACATCTCTTTAGTATTTATTGCAAGTTGTGTAATTAAAAAATAAAGGTTTGTTTTTATATATACTTTTCGTGCTTCCGTTACTTTCTCTTGCAAACAAGAAAAAAGCGATAGATCATTTAACTGCCTTGCTTCTTCATACGCGCATCGCTGAATACCTGCTTCTTCATCATCCATCCGATTTAATAAATCATCTATATACTCTTCCATCTCCTTCTCTCCCGTCCAAATTAAATCTATCTCTTTGCATTCTACATACGATAGACTACCATTTCAACAGAAAAAAGAGGATGCCATAGCATCCTCTCCTCTCCTACCTTTCCCTATTCCACACAAGTAAACTGTGTCCAAGCTCCTACATAATCTAGTAAGAATAACTCCTCTTCTGCAATTGTACCGACAATATTTTTCCGTTCATCTATCGGCATTTCTTTTAGAATGATTTGCAGTTCACCTTTATACTTTCCGAATGAGTTGTTACCAATTACAACTTGCCCTCTTTCCTGTAATACACTTTCGCGTACTGGGAAGTCATAGTCTTTATACTTTTTACGTACTTCTGTAGAGCGCACCATATATTCTGTTATGTCGCCGCGTCTTACGTGTAATTCTTGCAGCGTGGCTTTCTTCTCTACTTCAGTCGCTTCGTCTACAAAGTGTACCTTTAGCTGTAACATGTAACGATTTAAGTTTCCTAGTTTCTCTAACTCTTCTTCACTCGCATAAGCATTTCCGATAATCACATCATCAATAAGCCCTGTCGCCCATAAATGTTTCGCTTGTACTTCAATCGGTAAGTTACGGTGTTGTTCTAACGTACATAATCCGTCGTTAATATCCCATGGGCCAATGTCAGCTGCATGTGACGTAATAAATGCTGCCGTACGAATACCGTGTTTTTTAAAGCGTTCACTACAGCGAATGAAATAATCATACGGAAGACCAGTGAACTTTTGCGGATAGAAGTTATGACAACCAATTAAAGCTGGCTTATTCGCCTGATGCGAAAGAATATTTTCTAAATATGCAATATCATTGCTTACGTTTAGTTCAATTTTTAAGCCATACGGATTATTCGTCATTTTTGCTTCTGTTAATCCGTCAAAACCTAAATCTAGACGAATACCATCTGCACCTAACTCTGCAAAGAATGATAGGTCGCTATAACTAATACCAAGTTGATCAAATACTGCCGGGGCTACATCTAAAATAACTTCCATATTATGATCTTTTGCATGATTAATAATTTCTTTAAATTCAGCTACAATCTCTTCTTTCGGTCGATTCACAGATAATAGACATGTGAATATTCTTGAAAAACCGTGTCGTGCCGCTGCCGAAATGTATGCCATATCTTGTTCTTTCGTTGAATGCTCTGGATAAAGTGAAATTCCTAATTTACGCTCCATGCTTTTGCATCTCCTTCACACGTTGTATTAATGCCATGCTCGTAAATCTATATTTTGCAGATAAACATGTTGCACATAAAATCGTTGGCACAATAATTACGTACGGTGATTGTAACCCTAACATTACATAGGCACCCATTGAACTACCGATAAATAAAATTGATACGAGTAGTAAAACTAATAAAGATTTACTTTGTACCCATTTTGAATAATGTGCAATACACTGCCCCGCTACGAATGTAATTAAGATGATAATTGCTCCGAGCATTCTGTTTTCTCCTCTCCTGCTAATTGTTGTTTCTCATACATTTTGAAGAATGGATAGTAAATAACGAATGAGATAGCAAAGTTAACAAGTACAAGTACACCAGCCATAATTGTCCAGTCCGTACTAATAATAGCTGCAATTGGTGCCAGCATCGTAAATGGCAGTTTCGCCATCATCAGCGGAATCATACCTGAAACAACTGCGAAATATGACACTGTCGTTGTCACTAACGGTGTAATAACGAATGGAATAATTAAAATTGGGTTCATTACAATTGGTGCCCCGAAAATAATCGGTTCGTTAATATTGAATAAGCCTGGCACGAATGATAATCTACCTAACTCTTTTAGGAACTTAGATTTAGAGAACATAAACATAATAACTAAAGCTAACGTTGAGCCTGATCCACCGATCCATACGAACCATTGAATAAATTGCTCTGTAAATAAGTTTGGTAATTGATGTGCATTTCCTGTAGCAGTGAATACTTCCATATTCTCAAGGATTGCTGAATCCCACATCGGACGAATGATTGGTCCTAAAATCGCTGGGCCATGTATACCGAATGACCAGAAGAACACGATTAAGAATACTGTTAATAAACCGCCGAATAAATTATTTCCTACTAATACTGATTTTAGTGGTGCGATTAAATATGTAATTGTTGTATTTACATCAAATTTTAAACCGTAACGAATACCCCAGAATAAAAGAATAACGACTAAAGTTGGAATTAATGCTGCAAACGAATTTGAAACTGCTGGTGGTACACTGTCTGGTAATTTAATCGAGATATTATGCTTAATCATAAAGTGATAAATTTCTACTGCAATTAGTGCTGTAACAATTGCTCCGAATAAAGACGTTGCACTTAATGTTCCTACTGAAATGTATCTACCTGCATCAATAACACCTGGTACAGCTTTCGTAATTTGAATTGGTTCAACTGATGCTAGTAAAAAGGCGAGTACAGATAACAATCCTGCACTTAACTGATTGAGCTGATAAAAATTCGCGAGTGAAGCTCCTACCCCAAATGCTGCGTATAACGCCATTAAACCTACTGTAAATCGGAATGGAATATCTAAAATATGGCGAAACGGTGCAATCCACTCCATATATGCATCAATTGGTAAATTTAAAAAGATAACGAAAAATGATCCGACAATCGTTAACGGCAATGTAGAAATAACTCCGTTTCGAATTGCTAATAAATGTCGTTGTCCTGCAATCTTTTGCGTTGTTGGCATAATCTTTTGTTCCATAAAACTCATAAAACTATTCATCAATACCCCTCCTCTTTCTCTTTACTACGAAAGAATGAAATAAAGTTATAACATTATAATGTTTATATTTAAAAAAATATAATTATGCTAAAACTAATTGTTCTGCTTGTTTCAATACTTTTAAACCGTCACACATGCCATAATCTCGTTGTTCTATAATTGCAACCGGTATATCGTATGAGTTCGCAAGAAACTGTACAGCTGGAAACAAATACTTCACCTGTGGTCCGATTAAAACTACATCAGCATTTTTTATTTCCAGTTTCACAAGTTCTGAATCAACCGCTTTAATTTTATAATCCTTCCCTTGTTTCTTTGCCTCTTCTTGCATTTTTCTTACAACCATACTCGTTGACATGCCCGCTGCACAACATAATAAAATGTACATCTTATACTGTCACTTTCTCTTCTACTCGTTTATGAAGAGTGATAAATTCTTCAGCAAGTTCTTTCACTGTAATTGCATTCATTAAATGATCTTGTGCATGCACTAACAGTAAACTGATTTCTGCATGATTTCCTCTTGCTTCTTCTTGAATTAAGTTTGTTTGAATGCGATGAGCTGCTGAAATTTCTTCACTAGCAAGTGTCATCTTTTCACTTGCATTCTCAAAATCTCCTTGTCTTGCAAAAGCGATTGCTTCAAGCGACGCGCTTCTCGCGTTGCCACCATGTAAAATTAACGCAAATGGAGTTTGCATATCAGTCATTTGAAATTCCCCCAACCTATCTTTTTTCTATATTGTTATCTTATTATGAAAACGCATACAATTAAACATAAAAAACTTCCGTTGTGTAACGGAAGTTTTTACATACTTTTCTTATAACGATAATAATATCTCTTGAAAATCTTCAATCACTTTAGCCTGAGCTAATTTCTCTATCGTATTTTGACTAGACATAATATCATATAAAAAATCATACAGCCGTTGTAAATCTTCATTATTATTGCGCTTTACACTAAATAAAATAATAACTTGTACTTTTTTATCTCCCCAGTCAACGGGCTTATCCAATGTACAAAACATCAAAAATGTTTTCTCACTTAATAACTGCATCGGGTGAGGTATCGCTACTAAATTCCCAACCGCTGTCGGAGATGTATTCTCTCTTTCCATAACAGAATCATAAAAGTGTTCTGGTACATAGTTTTTCTCCGCAGCTTTCTCACATAAAAACTGGATAACCTCTTCCTTCGTAGAAGCGCTATGATGTAAAAAGATTAAATCTTCCTTTATATACTGCTGCACACTAGTATTCACATGTGTAAACAACTGCTGACCGATTGACTTAATCTCTTTATCATCAAATATTGAGTTTACTTTTATAACTGGAACGGGCAAACCACTCGGTATATGAATCGTACTAATAATACAATCTATTTTATCTTTATAAAGGTCTTCCACTTTCAATTGATAATAGCCTGTAATTCCCACAATCTCTAATTTATCTCGGAACTGTGATAGAATTTTATATTTCAATAGCTGGGCGCTTCCTTGACCGGTCGCACAAACTAATAAACATCTTTTCTTTTGATTCTCTTCCTGTAAACGGCTCATCGCTCCGCCGAAGTGAATCGCAATATAACCAATTTCACTTTCCGGAATCGATTCTCCCGTATATTCACCAATTATATCTCCAACAAGAACCGCAATTTCAAAAGCATACGGATAATTCTTTTTCACTTCTGCCAATAGAGGATTTCTCGTATTTAACTTATACTTCAAACGGTTTAATAACGTTTTTAAATGAACACCAAAACCAAATAATAATTCTTCATCATAATAAAAAATAAGATTCCGTTCTTCCGCTACTTTAAAAAGAATATGTTGCATGAATGCATATAAATCTTTCCCTAATAGTTCTTCCACATTTTCATAACGATCCTTCGCTGTAACAGCAGTACTTAATAAATGCATTGTTACATATAAAACTTCTTCTTCCGGAAATGAAAGTTGTAACGCTTTCTCTAAATCCCCTAAAATCTCTTTCGCAATTGTATATTCTTTCTTTATAATAAGTTCAGCTTGCTCTTTATTTAGCCCTTTTATATAATGTTGATCTTCACAACGCTTTAATGCGATTGCAATATGAATGACTAAATTATCAATTTCTATATCTGATAAATATATCGTTCCTCCCTCGATATACTTTAATATAACCGAACGGATAAGCGGTATATGAGGTAACGATACATATGTATCACTCTGATCAAATTGCTCATGAAACGGAGTATGGTCATAACGTGGTAAACCATATTGTGATAAACAAGAACGAATATTGAACTCTTCTCCCACAATACGTATACCATAATACGGTCTCTTTTCAATTTGTAATTTATAACGACCACATATATCTGTAACATCTTTCATAATTAAATTCACAGTCGATTTACTCACATAAATCTCCTCTGCTAACTGTGAAAGCTTCACATATCCCTCTGTCGTTAAAATACGTTGCAGAATGTACGCTATCCTTTCTTCATAAGAAGTTGGGATTTTTTCTGTCTGTTTTTGAAATAGACCCACACAAAACTCTTCAAACTTCTTCGTTTGTATAATTTCTAGTTCGTATCCAGTCCCTCTTTGCGATTCAATTTTCGCTCCGTTTTCTTCCAATATATCATTTAATAATTTTATATCTTTTTGAATCGTCTTCGTTGATACATGTAAACGGCTCGCTAAAAAAGCTCGATTTAACATCGATTTCTCTTCTAAAAACTCCTCTAAAATAGAAACTAATCGCTGATGCACCTTTGTCATAGCTCTTCCTCTCGCAATTTATATATAAAAAGGAAAAAGCTGCTGAAGTCAGTAGTTTTTTCCTTTTTTATTTAATCTATTTCTTTAAAGTAAATCCGAATTTATCCCATGCTTGTAAATAATCTAATAAGAAAATTTCTTCTTCCACAATTCGGCCAACTACATTTGTTTTTCCTGTATTCACCATATCTTTTAAAGCAATTTGCAATTCACCTTTATATTGACCATACTGTTCGTTATCAATTAAAAGATCACCGCGTTTAATTTCGCGTGTATTATGCGGTTTGAACTCTTCTTTCTTATATTTCACACGACTTTGTGTCGAGCGAATCATATATTCAGATACATCTCCGCGATAAAAATGCGGTTCCTCTAATACAATAATTTTTTCTAATTCTGTTGTTGTATCATATAACCCTATATCAAATGTTTGTTTCTCTTTATTTAATGCACCTAGTGCTTGTAATTCTTCTTCTGATGCATAAGCATTCGCAATAATGACATCATCAATTAATTCTGTCGCAAATAAATGCTTCGCTTGTGTTGTCATCGGTAATTCACGATGCTGCTCTAACGTACATAACCCTTCTGTTACTGGCCAAGGTCCGTATGTTGCATCAAATGATGAAATAAAAGCAGCTGTTCTCATACCGTAATCTTTAAATTGTTTCGAGCATTTAATGAAATGATCGTATGATAATCCTGAATAACGATGTGGATAAAAATTATGGCAACCAATTAAATTTTCACGGTTTGGTCTATGACTCATAATGTTATCTACATATTTCGTACCGTTACTCATATTAATTTCAATTTTTAAGCCGTATGGATTGTAAGTCATAATCGATTCTTCTAAACCAGAGAAACCGACATCTAACCGAATACCGTACGCTCCTAGCTCATGGAAGAACGATAAATCATTATATGAAATACCTAATTGTGTAAAGACAGACGGACTAATATCAACTAATACTTGGAATCCTAATGCATTTGCATGAGAGATCGTTTCTTTAAACTCTTCTATAATTTTCTCTTTTTCTCCATCTACAGACAATAAGCATGTGAATACACGATTAAATCCGTATTTACTTGCTAATGTTAAATATTCCTTATCTTCCTCTACTGTTGAATGTTCTGGATAAATAGAAATACCTAATCGTCTCATATGTACACGCCTCTTTCTTCATTGTTTTGTAAACCTTTTCAAATATATGTAGTGAAAAAGTATATATCCCCTTCTCATTCACTACTTTTGAATCCGCTTTCTTTAAAGAAAAAACAATTTCTATCATTCATAACAACTACCAGTCTATACATCTATACTTTACATCTTTTTTTCATAGTTGTGTAGCTTTTACACAAATTTGTCAGTTTTTCACCTCAAAAATTGTTATACGTTTTCAAGGCACCTTCCTTGACTGTTACATTGACCAATACATATACTCGAAAGAACAGAGATAAAGTGAAACTTTAATCAATGGGGGGTGTTCATCCCCCACTGATGATTAGTTGAACCAATCGGGCATTTACGGGCAGCCCGACTCCAGCCTAACTTCTTTGCTCCAGCCGGATTTTGAGGTGGGAGTTTTACTGCCCGTTAATAGCGGGAAAAATTTATATAGGGGATGAATATATGGGAGAGGCAATACTCGTAAAACGAGAACCGTTATGGACAAAAGAGTTTGTTGCGCTAATTCTAGCAAACTTATGTATGTTTTTAGGGTTTCAAATGTTAATTCCTACTTTACCTGTTTATGTGAAAGAAATTGGCGGCACAAGTTCCAATATCGGATTTGTTGTCGGTATGTTTACCGTTGCAGCACTTTTTGTTAGACCGCTAACTGGTAATGCCTTGCAAAAGTTCAGCAAAAAAATCATTTTAATGATTGGTACTGCTATTTGTTTACTCGCTATGGGCAGTTATCTTTTCGCTTCAACTATCTTCCTATTGCTTGCCGTTCGAATTTTACACGGAGCTGGTTTTGGTATTACAACGACTACATATGGAACTGTCGTTTCAGATTTAATTCCGCAAGCTCGCCGCGGTGAAGGAATGGGATATTTCGGTCTTTCTGGAACGATTGCGATGGCGCTCGGTCCACTTATCGGACTTTGGCTTATGCAAACATATAACTTCACAATTCTTTTTTTATGTGCACTTTCCTGTACAGTAGTTTCATTAATATTAACGAAACTACTTCAAATCAAAAAATCGCCACAACCACCACAGCAAGCATCTGGTACCTTTCTCGATGGATTTATTGAGCGCAAAGCTTTACTTCCTTCATTATTAATATTATGTATTACATTAATGTACGGAGGAATCGGGAGCTTTATTACATTATTTGCTACGGAAGTCGGCATTGCTGATATAAGCCTCTTCTTCTTATTTAATGCACTTGCGATCGCTGTCACTCGTCCGTTTTCTGGAAAGTTATACGATGCGAAAGGTCATACATTCGTTATCATTCCAGGAGTTATTATTACGTTTGTAGGTATTATTTTATTGTCGTATACAACTACCATTCCGAGTTTAATTATTGCAGCAGCATGCTACGGAAGTGGATTTGGAGCGATTCAACCTGCACTACAAGCATGGATGATTGACCGAGTAGCACCGCACCGACGAGGAGTTGCAACAGCTACATTCTTCTCAGCATTTGACCTCGGAATTGGCGCTGGCGCAATTATATTTGGATTCATTGCACATTTTACAAACTATGCAACTGTATATCGCTATTCCTCTCTACTCCTTATTGCTTTCCTGTTCATTTACATCACAAGTGTAAGGAAACAAAAGCATGGAAATAAAAATACAGAAAAAGCTGCTGGATAATTTCAGTGGCTTTTTTTATCGTATTTTTGCTGTTATAAAACTACATGCATTTTCCTACATATTTTTTTAACTTTCATCAAAAAATATACGATGAATTCGCAGACACTTTCCTTCATATTCAACCGAACAATACTATTCTAAAAAGTGTGATTTCTTTACAAAAATACGATTTGCAAAAGATAAAAACCAATTAAATCCAGCTGTTTCTTTAAAGAATTGTAAACTTTTCATCCCTTTGTAAATTTAGTGTAAATTTTACTGATAAACCGTTTACAGTGTCTCAAGGTTTAGTTAATAATTACATCGTACATGAAATTTAAGGAGTGGAATGCGTGGAATATAATGTTCAAGATATGATCTTCCAGTTCATTGGTGGATTAGGTATTTTCTTATTCGGGATTAAATACATGGGCGATGGACTGCAACAAGCAGCTGGAGATCGTCTTCGCGATATTTTAGATCGCTTTACAACAAACCCACTTATGGGTGTACTAGCAGGTATGTTAGTTACTGTATTAATCCAATCAAGTTCAGGAACAACCGCTTTAACAGTCGGACTTGTAAGTGCCGGATTTATGACATTAAGACAAGCAATCGGTGTTATTATGGGTGCGAACATCGGAACGACAGTTACTGCCTTTATTATCGGAATTAAAATCGGAGAATACGCTCTCCCAGTTATGGCAGTTGGAGCAATTTTACTATTCTTCTTTAAAAATAAAAAAGTACATTCTGTAGGTCAAGTTGTATTCGGTTTTGGTATGTTATTCTTCGGTTTAGAATTAATGAGCGCAGGTATGAAACCTCTTCGTTCTTTAGAGTCATTCCAAGAGTTAATGGTTAGCATGAGTGACAATCCAATTTTAGGAATTATTGTCGGTACAGTGTTCACTTTAATTGTACAAAGCTCAAGCGCCACAATCGGTATTTTACAAGAACTATTCGGTCAGGGCGCTATTGATTTACAAGCTTCTCTTCCTGTATTGTTCGGTGATAACATCGGTACAACAATTACAGCAGTATTAGCAGCAATCGGTACTTCTATTGCCGCAAGACGTGCAGCATTAGTTCACGTTATCTTTAATATTATCGGTACCATTATCTTTACAATTTTATTAGTACCATTTACAAGTTTAATCCAATATTTCCAAACGTCATTAAACTTAAATCCAGAAATGACAATTGCATTTGCACACGGAACATTTAACGTAACGAATACAATTATTCAGTTCCCATTCATTGCAGTATTAGCATGGATTGTAACGAAAATTATTCGTGGTGAAGATTCATCTATTAACTTCAAACCGCAACATTTAAATCCAATCTTTATTGAGCAATCTCCAGCTATCGCTTTAACTGAAGCTCAAAAAGAGGTTGTGCGTATGGCTGAATTTTCATTACACGGCTTAAAAGAAGCGAATCAATATTTAAATACACAAGACAAAAAGCATGAAAACATGGCTACTCAATTAGAAGGAGCTATTAACAATTTAGATAAAAAAATTACCGAGTATTTAGTTTTACTATCGGAAAAGCCACTTTCACCAACAGACTCTGAGAAGCATTCTGTTTTAGCAGGTGTAGTCGGAGATATTGAACGTGTCGGTGATCATGTAGAAAACCTTGTAGAACTTGTAGATTTCCAAATTTCGAACCGTGTTTCACTATCAGATGAAGCACTAGCTGAACTAAATGAAATGCTTGAATTAACGATTTCAACATTACAAGACGCAGTCGAAGCTTTAACAAACTTCGATACTGAACTAGCTCAAACTGTAATTGCGAAAGAACGTAAAATCGACCAAATGGAACGTGTTCTTCGTAAACGTCACGTACTACGTCTGAACGAACGTAGCTGTTCAGGTGATGCAAGTATCATCTTTGTTGATATGGTAAGTAACTTAGAGCGTATCGGTGATCACGCTGTGAATATCGCTGATGGTGTTTTAGGTGAACAAGGTAAAATCAATTTAAAACAATCATTATAATAAAAAAGGGACGCTAACTTAAGCGTCTCTTTTTTCATTTCATATTTACAACCGTTCTTCCTTTTAACTTTCCTTGCAATATAAGTGTAAACTTCTCATCTAACTCTTCTAATGTGCATTCTTCTGTATAAGATAGTAACTCTTTATTTTCCCATTCACTTGCTAAGAGCGTCCACACATCTCTTCTCACATCCACTGGGCATTGCACAGAATCTATCCCTAACAGGCTTATACCTCGCAAAATAAACGGATATACCGTTGTTTGTAATTCCTGGCCTGCCACATTACCGCATGTCGTTACGCAACCACCATACTTTACCATTTTTAAAGCGGTTTCTAGCATATGTCCGCCTACAGTATCGATAACCCCAGCGTATATCCCTTTTAACATTGGTCTTCCTGATTCATCATTCAATTCCGCGCGATGAATCACTTTTTTCGCTCCTAGATGTAGTAGCATCTCTTCCTCTTCCATTTTCCCTGTCGCTCCTACTACATTAAATCCTAACTTACTTAAAATACTAACAGCTACGCTCCCTACACCGCCTGTGGCACCCGTTACTAACACATCTCCCATATTAGGCGTGATGCCTGCTCCAATAAGCTTATATACTGATAAAGCAGCTGTAAAACCTGCTGTCCCGTACATCATGCTTTCCTTTACTGACATTCCCTCTGGTAAAGGAATAATCCAAGATGCTGGCACGCGAATATATTCTCCGAAACCACCAGAAGTATTCATCCCTAAATCATATCCCGTTACAATGACTTGATCTCCTGCTTTAATGGTAGCATCTTCACTACTCACAACCACTCCTGCTGCATCAATGCCTGGCGTATGAGGATATGTTCTCGTAACACCTTTATTACCTGTGGCTGAAAGAGCATCTTTATAATTTAATGAAGAATAATGAACCTGTATTAATACGTCTCCCTCAGGTAAACTACTTACTTCTCTCTCTACAACGTTTCTTACAAACTGCTTACTTTCTATTTCGTTTACAACAATTGCTCGGAATGATGTATGATTCATTATGCTCTCTCCTTTATCTGTAAATTTCTTCTTTATTATATAGAAGAAATAAGTAAACCTACACATTTCTTCTTGGCTATATTTCAACAAATCTTACTTCTCTATTACTTTCTCACAATACATATTTTCATTTCTACCAAAACAACTTATACTTATTCTACATCTCAAAAATAAAATATAAAAAATCTGACTTTTTATAAATATATTGAATTTTTACGAAATGTAAATGTTTTGTAATGTTTTTTTTCGTCAAATTTCATTATAATAAGTGGATATGAGTGTCGTATTTCAATCCAAATGAAGGAGTACAAGAAATGGAGCAAAACCCATCTTTGCAAGAAAATACACGCAGTAAACCGAAAAAAGGTAAGAAAAAAACAAAAATTATTATAAGCGTTATTCTATTCTTTTTAATAATAGGTGGCGGTTATACTTGGTTTTTAGTAAATAAAGCATCTTCTGCTGTTCGAAATGCCGCACACGATTTAGCGCGCGGTGATAAATCTGATTTACGTGATAAAGCTGTAAAACCTATCGCAAATAACGTCTCTGTCTTAGTCATGGGTGTTGATGAAAGCGATGTCCGCGGGAAAGAATATGGTGAAGCTATAAGAACGGATGCACTATTACTTGCAACGTTTAATAAAGATAGCAAAACTGTAAAACTATTAAGCATTCCACGAGATACATATACTTATATTCCAGTGGAAAAGAAAAAAGATAAAATTACACACGCTCATGCATACGGTTCTACTAAAAACGGAAAAGATGGTGGACCACAAGCAAGTATTGATGCAGTTGAAAAATTAATGAATGTTCCTGTTGATTACTTTGTAAAGTTTAACTTCAAATCATTTATGAAAATTGTCGATGATTTAGGCGGGATTGAAGTCGATGTACCAGTTGAATTTACTGAACAAGATAGTAATGATACTGCTGATGCAATTCATCTGAAAAAAGGTGTTCAAAAGCTAAATAGTGAAGAAGCTCTTGCTCTTGCTAGAACGCGCCACATCGATAGTGATGCAATGCGTGGACAACGTCAACAACTCGTTATTGAAGCAATTTTAAAGAAACTAACAAGCGTTGGATCTGTAACAAAAGTTGGTAACATCATTGATGATATTAACGGACAATTCGTTACAAACTTAACATTCGATGATATGCTTTCATTCTATAAGTATGGATCGGATTCAGAAATTGAAAAATTACAAATTCAAGGTGAAGACTGCTATATGGCAAAAGGTGACGATACATGTAGCAAATCTGCTGGCGGCGGCCGAACATATTACTACAATCCAGACAAAAAAGAATTAGCAAAAGTTACAAACGATCTTCGTGCTCACCTTGGATTACCTGCATATACAAAAACAGACTCTGATTCGAAGAAAACAAGCACAGAGAAAACAAAAGAATCTAAGTCAGAAAACTCAAGTGAACGCGAATCAAGTAACAATGAAGTGAAAAATAAAAATAGCAGTGAAGATACAGAAACATCGTCTAACGACAATGAATAAAAAGAAGCAGTTCTCTATGGAGGTAGAGAGCTGCTTCTTTTTTATTTCTTCAATACCAAAAATCAGAACTTTCTAACTATCTTTTTTAATATTTTTAAATTATAATAAATAATAGCAATCTATTCCAATTATCAGGGGGCTCATACATATGAAAGCTGCAGTAAAACATAACATCTCAGATTTTAAAGACTACTTAAAATCCAACGATATATACATGGAAGAAAATATAGATGAAAATGATGGTTCTGTTCATTTTTCAGTAGGATTAGAAACAGAAGCCGGCGCAAAAATTCAACTAATCGCTGCTTTCCAAAACGAACATCCTACTGTGGATATATACTGCTTCAATGTTGCTCACGTACCTGATGCAACATCAACAAATGATATTTTGCACGTTATCAATGAATTAAACACATCTTATCGATTTGCAAAATTCACATTAAACAAGCAAAATGCAATTGATATTTCAGCATCACTTGCGTTCTCAGAACCAAACTTTAATCCAGCACTTGTCTTTGAACATACGAGAATGCTATATAAATTAGCAAATGACGAATATAAAAACTTAATGAAAGTTATTTGGGCATAGATCAGCCTGCACCAATCAGGCGATTACTACCTTCAAATAGCGGGATAAATAAAAGGATGGGCTGCAAGCAGCACCATCCTTTTATTTCGATATCATATCAATCCACATCTTAACAGCAGTGCCTACAATCAAAATCGATAACATATATTGAAGTGCTTTTTGATTGATCCTCTTCCCAACTCGCGCTCCAAGCGGCGCAGCAAAGATACTTGCAATCGCAATAATGAGAGCTGGAATTACGACCACTTGTCCAGTTATCACTTTTCCAGTCGTAATCCCGCTTGAGGAAATAAACGTAATAGCGATAGATGTTGCTATTGTTGTACGTATCGGCAATTTTAAAATAACTAACATAATCGGAACTAATAAGAAAGAACCGCCAGCACCAATAATACCTGATGCTCCGCCTACAATAAACGCTAGTAAACTTGCTAACCATTTATTGTATTTCACTTTATCACCATTATTTCGCTTCGGTACGAACATCATAATAGCAGCCATTGTTGCTAACGCGGCATAAACAACATTGACCGTGTGTTCCTCTAATACGTTAGCACCAAAACTCCCTATGAAACTTCCTACTAATATACTAGTTCCCATATACATAACTAGCGTTTTATCCATATCATTACTTTTCCGATAGGCCCATGCCCCTGCAAAAGTTGCAAAGAATACTTGCACCGCTGTAATACCACTCACTTCATGTGACGTATAGCCAGTAAATCCTAGCAATACCGGAATGTATAGGATCATCGGATAATTAATAATCGCACCGCCAATTCCAACCATTCCTGATATAAACGATCCTATAAACCCAATTATAAAAAGTAATACGACTAAACTCACCTTATATCCCCCGCCTTCTAAAAAGAAGGTGATTTAAATGAATAAGTTTACATTCCCATCTGAAGCATCTGCTAAATAAGCTCCTACTCCTGCAAACTCTACCCCTTCCATAATCTCTTCCTCTTTTAACCCTAATAAATCTACCGTCATTTGACAAGCTACAAGTTTAATCCCCTGTTCTTTCGCCAAATCCATTAAATCTGGTAAAGGCATCGCATTATGTTTTTTCATAATACCTTTAATCATCTTCGGTCCCATACCGGCAAAATTCATTTTTGATAATCCCATCTTATCCGCACCACGCGGCATCATTTTTCCAAATACTTTTTCTATGAACGTTTTCTTTACCTTCACATGTTCATCTTTCCTTAAAGCATTTAATCCCCAAAAAGTATGAAAAATAGTCACCTCTTGATCGTACGCCGCTGCACCATTTGCAATAATATAAGCAGCCATCGCTTTATCATAATCTCCGCTAAATAAAACAATTGTTGTTTTCTTCTGTTGTTCCATGTTGTTCTCCCTCCAATTACCTATAGGGGTATATTATTATTTGTAAAAAGGCTCAAATCATTTATCTCTGTAACTATACGACTTTACCTTCCCACGCTAACATACCACCTACCATATTGATTGCTCGGAAACCGTAGCTCTCTAAAAACTGAACTGCTCTTCCACTTCTTCCGCCAGAGCGACAAACAATAATATATTCTTTCTTTTTATCCAACTCATGCATTCGAAACTCTAATAATCCTAGTGGAATATTACACGCTTCTGGGATTTTCCCCTCGGCGACTTCTTCTACTTCACGTACATCTACGATATTTACTACTTCTTTACGTAACAATTTTTCTTCTAATTCTTTTGCTGTCATTTCTTTCATTTTAAATTTCCTCCTCACAAGCCATTCATCCCGCCTGAAACATTGATAACGTGCTGAAACCCTAATTTCTTTAATTCTTTTGCTGCTTGCTTACTTCTCATCCCGCTCTGACAAATAACGATTACTTCCTTATTTTTATCTAACTGATTTGCCTTACTCGCTAACTCATTTAGCGGGATATTTTGAAATCCTTTCATATGATTTCCTCTATATTCACCTACTGTGCGAACATCGATAAATTGTTTTCCTTCTTTTCCTGCTATACTCTTTAATTCTTTTCCACTTATATTTTGAACACCTTTCACCGGTAAAAAACGTGAAATAACAAGCGCTGCAGCCAGTACAATGAAAAGCGTACTTAATATTGTATTCATATAACCAACCTCTCTACATTTATAAACATGCTACGCCTTCTTAATCCAAAACTTTAGCACATCAGCTGCTTCTTCATGCTTTATGATGTCATGACCACCTTTATTTGCCCACGCTGGAATATCCTTAACTGACCCTTTATCTGTTACATGTACTTCTAACACTTCTCCAGTTTGTAAAGTATCCATCGCTTTCTTCGTTCTTACAATCGGCATCGGACATGCTAAACCTTTCGCATCTAATACTTGTTTTACATTCATCATCTATTCCTCCATTTTTTATTTTTTTATTATTCATGAACTGCACAACGGTTTGGACCAATCTCCATTTCACGCTCTTCATCCACACTCGGATGGATTTTACCCATATTCGTTTGACGAATTTCTTCGTAAGCATTCGGCTGAGGTGGTAAATTCTCCGTTACAACTTTACGAAACTCTCCCTCATCCTCAATGTTTAGTCCTGCATTATACGCAAATAAATCGTTTAACTTTGCGCTCACAACACCATTCTCATCCATTTCACTTATTTTTGAATAATGAGCTGGTAACACGATTAATTGTTGAGATAGTACTTTATATCGATCATATAAAGTTTCTCGTAAATCACTCACCCAATCTTCAGCCTTTCCAGCAAGATCTGGACGCCCGATTGAATCTACAAATAAAATATCACCTGATAATAAATAGGAATCATCTACAATAAATGATGTACTTCCAATCGTATGCCCCGGTGAGTATAATGCGTCAATTTCAATTTTAGTCCCCCCCACCGTAATAACAGATCCTTCAACGAGCGGTTTATATGAGAAAACAACTTCCTCCGCATCTTTTGGCGGTAACCAATACGTGCCACCTACTCTTTCAGCTAACTTACGGCCTCCAGAAATATGGTCTGCATGTAAATGTGTATCCATTACATTCGTAATCGTAACGCCATGCTCTTTCGCAAACTCTTCATATGCTTCAACTGTTCTTACCGCATCAATAACTGCTGCCTCACCTTTTGAAACGACCATATAAGATAAACAGCCTTTTCCAAGACGGTTAAATTGATATATACTTCCTCCGCCCTGTACATCTCCTACTTTTAACGGCTTCACATATTCACTCCAAGCTTTCATACCGCCAGCTAAATAATAAATATTTTCTAATCCGGCCTCTGTTAATTGCTCTGCCACAAATATAGAAGACCCTTCTTTTGCACATACTACTAAAACATCTTTATCTTTAGGTAATTCACTTACAATATGATCTACACCATCTAACAAATCAAAATACGGTTTATTTATAGAAGAAATTTGTCTCCCTTCAATTTTCCAATCTTCATAATCCGTCTCATTACGAACATCTAAAATAAACAACTCTCCAAATAAAACTTTCTCTGCAACCTCTTTTGCATGTAACGGGTTAACATTCATCTAATTACCCCCATAGGTATATTTTCGTTTAAAAAATTTTACTTTTCCACATTTCCTTGCCACTCTAACATACCTGGAATGACATTTTTCACATTTAAATATCCTCGCTCTTTCAACATTTGGCAAGCTACATCACTACGGTTACCAGTTCGGCAAACAACATAAATTTGCTTCGTCTGATCTAATGCTGCACTGCCCAGTTCGCCTAATGGAACTGAAATAGCCGCTGGAATATGACCAAAAGCGAATTCCGCTGCTTCGCGAACATCTACTACAATACATTCTTCACCGTTTAATAATATATTTTGCAATTCCGCATTTGTAATTGTATGAGGATATTTCACTACTTCATTCACTTCATGCTCGTGTGCTTTTCTAACGTAATGTATCAATAGATTGCCTTCGTGTTTCGTCCCGATATATTGATGACCTACTTTACTCGCCCAACTTTGTATATCTACAGTAGACCCTTTATCTGTTGCCTGAACTTCAATCACTTGCCCTGATGTCAAACCTTCCATCGCCTTCTTCGTCTTCACAATCGGCATCGGACAAGCCAATCCTTTACAATCTAAACTCATATCCACTTTTATACTCATAGTCGATTCCTCCACAATTTATATACTTATACCTGTAGGGGTATATTAAAATGTTTTTGAAAATCTGTCAACACTTATGTTTGACAGATTATCGGCTTTTTACAAGTAATTGAACAGCTTCTTTAATTAACTCTTCATTTGAACCGTTACCACTTTCAAACTGTTCACGTAAACATTGCTCTAAATTTGTTCCCACAACAAGTCCAATTGTACGATCAAGTGCAGAACGAGATGCCGTTAACTGTGTAATAACCTCTCGGCAATCTTTTCCTTCTTCCATCATACGAAGTACACCACGAACTTGACCTTCAATACGTTTCAATCTATTTTTCATATCTTGATTGTATTCCACTGTAGACCACCTCCGTATTTATAACTACATTATACATTACTTTGTAACTTTGTATAATATCATATACCCTAAAGGGTATATTGTAAAGTGTTATGTTTTTTTGAACCTTTCTAACGTATAGTAAAAATGCAAAAGTCACTGATTTTATTGACCTTTGCATTTCTCAACTACACTGCATTATTATCTTATTTCTTATAAACTTTTTACAAAACTATAATCCATTTCCCCGCCTAGTGCTTCAGCCGTATCACCAGTTTCTCTAAAATCATGTGTATATATTTTTTCAAATGAACCGAAATCTACTTGCCTATAAAATTCAAAACAAGGGAATCCATCATGCTCTCCTTGAATATCAACACTACCATCCTTTTTCACACATACATGTAATAAATAATCTACAGGAGGTGCATATATATTTAACGGATTACTTGCGCTCGCACTCATTTTAAATTGCACACCATCAAGATTCCATACGATATTCTTACACACAATATGTTCAGTACTCGCTTTTCCTATTCTTTTATTCACAGAACCATCTGGATGCGTAACCCTCTCTGTCGTAATACCCGTGTTCGCATATGAAAACACTTCTTCTTTATAAAAATCAACTACTACCTCTTGCTCAACTCTAGAGCGCATAGTATTTACCGCATGTGGTGTAAATTCGCGTGAATCACCTTCGAATTGAATTATTTTTCCTGTTTCCATATCCTTCTTCGGTTCTGTCCAAGACATTGGAATAAATACGTTAGCTCTAATTTTTACGATATTAACCATATGAAACCTCCGTCGATTTTATTTATATAAATCATTATTTGTACTATACAAGATATAGTCAATTTGATTGACTATATCTTGTATAGTACAATAGGTTTCACATGTAGTCAACTTAATTGACCACAATTACGGAGGTTATATACATGAATCATCAAACATTTAACGAACTAGACCTTACTTCACTTTTATCGTTATCTTTCAGTACATTAATTACTGAACTGCATGACAGATTAAGTGAATTGGGCTTTGAAGATATTAGACCAGCACACGGTTTTATGTTCAAACGTATCCTTCCTAATGGAGCAACAGGTATAGAATTAGCTGAGTATTTAGGAGTTTCTAAGCAAGCTGTAAGCAAAATGATAGATTCTCTTGAAAACAGTGGTTATGTGACACGCAAAAAGCATCCTACTGATAAAAGAGGTAAAATCATTATTTTAACCGAACGTGGTTTAGCTGTAATGAAAGCGAAAGAAGAAATAATGACTGAAATAGAGCAGCGATGGATTGAAAACATAGGCGCTGAACGAATGCAAATGCTCAAAGAAGACTTAACAACATTCGTTACTAAAGAAAACACAGAGAAATTATCATCAAATATACGACCTGTTTGGTAAATAAAAACTCCAAATAAAAAAAGAACGGACATAGAATGCTATGTCCGTTCTTTTCATCACACATACTTCCGATGCACCATCTTCCCATCATAAGAAAATACAACGCCCTTACTCTCCACAATGGACTCCATATGCACTGTTCTTCCCCATAATTGATGAATGTATGGCAATACTTTTTCTAAGTATTTTAAATCGAGCTCAATTCCTTCGTAACTATGTTTAATGTACAATTCTCCGTTCTTTAAGTAGTCCCCGTCTTCTACTACTAAGTACGGGAAGCCGCCATTTGTACGCATATTTACGAGCTGATCACGTACATGTTCCCATTCTTTATCTATTACTTTATATTCTTTTCCTTGGCGCTGGAATAAGTACATATCTTCTCTCATTACAAGATCTTTGTTTAAGTAGTTTCTTAAGAACGATACATCCCATTCAATTTCGCGTACTTCAAAGATTTTGTCACGACCAGATCCCGGTTTTACACCGCGTCGTTTCATTTCTTCTGTCGGATTGTTGTAACGTTCTTCAATATCTTCAAACATTTTAATACCAAGGTAGTATGGGTTAATGCTCGTTTTTGATGGCTGAACGACACCTGCATTTAATTTCGCAAATTCGATTGCTTCATCAGATGTTAAGTCCATTTCGCGAAGTATACGTTGATGCCAGTATGATGCCCAGCCTTCATTCATAATCTTCGTTTCAAGCTGCGGCCAGAAATATAGCATTTCCTCACGCATCATCGTTAATATATCTCGCTGCCAATCTTCTAGCTCACGGCTATATTCTTCAATAAAGAGAAGTAAATCTTTCTCTGGTTGCGGTGGAATTTTCTTCTTTTTACGTACATTGGAACGTTCCCTCTTTTTATTGCGATCATCTAAATTCCATAGATCATCGTATTGCGATGCCTTTTTCTTTTCTACTTCTTCTTCCAAGTCATCAATACTCCACGCAAGTTTCGGACGCATAAGCGACGGATCGATATGTTCTTGAATGGCAAGTACGGCATCCAAAAATGTTTCTACTTCTGCCTTTCCATACTTATGCTCATATGCTTTCACGCGATCAGCTGTTGCCGCCATACTCTCCACCATATCTCGTTTCGTATTAGAGAAGCGAATATTATTTTTAAAGAAATCACAGTGTGCTAAAACGTGCGCTACAATTAATTTATTTTGAATTAACGAGTTCGTATCTAATAAAAAGGCATAACATGGATCAGAGTTAATAACGAGTTCGTATATTTTACTAAGACCTAAATCGTATTGTAATTTCATTCTGAAAAACTGTTTTCCAAAACTCCAATGTGAAAACCGCGTCGGCATCCCATATGCACCAAATGTATAAATAATTTCAGCTGGACATATTTCATAACGCATCGGATAGAAATCAAGCCCAAATCCAGTCGCAATTTCCGTAATTTCCGCAATCGCATATTGCAGTGCTTTATCGTCACTTGCTCTCATTATTTTCCCTCCTTACACTTTCCCTTAAGAAAGTGTATGATGAGGAACAAGCTTTCATGAGGATTGATTGCATAATAAAAAGACATCCTCATAAAAACGAGAATGTCTCATCTATTAACCTTCAATAATCTCCATTTTCTCCGTAATCGGTGTACGAGCTTTTCCTTCTGGTGCTTTATCGAAATAACCAAGGTGAAGAATTCCAATGATGCGTTGACCTCTTGTTAAACCAAGTCCTTCTATAAATAATGGATTGTAGTTTAATCCGCCTGATTTCCAAACACAACCTAATCCACGTTCCCAAGCAAGCAGTTGGAAGTTTTGCATAAATGCACATGTTGCAGCGTAATCTTCGTCACGTTGAATTTGACGTGGGTCTTCATTTATATATACAACGATTTGTGCCGGCGTGTTTAAGAAACGATCGGATAAAATTTTACCGCGTTTCGCTCTTTCTTCTTCTGTGAAAGAGTTTAATACTGCGTCTACTAATTTTTGACGGCCTTCTCCAATGTATAATTTACAATTCCATGGTTCACGGTGTTTATGATTCGGTGCCCATGTTGCGTCGTTTAATAGTTCAATTAATAACTCTTTATCTACTGCTTTATCTGTAAATGTACGAACAGAACGTCTTTCTTTAATCACATTTGCGATGGAAGTATATGTAGTCATATTTTTCTCTCCCTTATTTTTATCTATATGTATACGTTTGTTATTGATATTGATTTTCAATTTCGATTATACCTTAGTTTTTTACTATTAATCAATGTTTTATGTTGGAAAACTTCCAAAAACGACATTTTATACTGTGAATAAAAAAACTTCATTTGTTCACAAGTATTTCACATTTTATGGAAATGATATGTATACAGTTTTCCACATTATCCATCTAGGAGGAATTTATATGTACAAAAAAATCGTAGTAAGTATGACTATGGCAGCATTATTATTCGGGGCAACCGTCTTCCCTACTTTCGCTGCCACACCAAAAGAAGTAGCATTCCATCATCATAAACTCATTTCAGAAGAAGAAATGCAGTCGCTCGAAAAAATCGGCTATAACAAACATGAAATTTGGAAAGCTGCTCATATTGCAAGCATGAGTAAAAAAGAGATAAAAGACGTTTTAGCTTACTATAAACAAAATAAATCTTGGGAGAAAACAGCAAAGCATTTCGGTGTAGATCCAAGTAAATTGAAAAAGCATCATATGAATAAAGAAACGAAAAAAGCACTACTGCAAGAATTAGCAAATATACAAAAATCTACACCAGACGGCCTAAAACAAAAAATGAAAGAATATAATATCGGATTACGTCAGCTCACGGTATTAACAATCATCTCTCAAAAAAGTAATACTCCTCTTGATGATGTACTAAAAATGAAAAAAGACGGAATGGACATTAAACAAATTGCAGAAAAACTGAATGTAAAAAAAGAAGATATACGAGCTGAAATGATTAAATTAGTGAAGTCTATTAAAGAAAAGAAAACAAATTAACATGCCAAAAAGGAAGAGATTTTCAATACTCTTCCTTTTCTTTATGAACTTTCAATTTTCAAGTATAAATTCCCGTCTTTCCCAAAAACTAACATAAGCAAATGATATATGTCGGGGGGTGCGCAAATGTTTCGTGTAACATCAAAAAAGAAAAAACAAACTGTCTGTTCTATTCCAGAATTTATCCATACTATGAAAGAATCAAGCGACTTTTCTTCTTATAACGTCATAGAAGATGGGACATTATGTTTGTTTTATTATAAATCTACAGTTGAATCACTTATTATTAATCGATTCATTTTAACACCTATCAAAAAAGAGTTAGATCGCATTCAAAATATAAATGACATAGCTAATATCGTCACACTTGAGGAAATTATCACCAATCCTTCAATTGAGGATATCCGTGAAAAACTATTAGGTGGCTATGTACTTTTACAGCTGAAAATTGATTCTCAAACAACCGAATATGCGCTTATTCGTGCTGAAAGTTTAGCTTTAGGTACACGATTATATAACGATACAGAAAATGAATATAGTGTCATCGGTCCCAAAATTGGATTCGTTGAGAATATTGATACGAATATACATTTACTTCGCCGAAGCATTGTAACAGAGCAATTAATTTTCAAGGAGCTTTCCGTTGGCTCTATCTCGAAAACAAAGATTGTAGTCGCTTATATGGCGGATATTACAAATGAACAGCATGTGAATACTGCAGTACAACGCCTGCGAGATATTGACTTTGATTTTCCATTTGATGCAACTATGATTGAACAGTTTATTAGTGATAATAGTAACTCTCCCTTCCCTGTTTTGCTACCTACAGAGCGTTTAGATCGCTCCGTTTATTCATTACTGAATGGAGGAGTTGTCATTTTAACAGACGGTTCACCGTACGCATTAGCTGGACCAGCGACATTACTCGATTTCTTCGTCTCTCCAGAAGATTATTATTTACCATGGATAGCAGGCTCCTTTCTTAGATTAGTTCGTTTTTTCGGAGCAGCATTCTCTCTATTTTCATCAGCTATTTATACAGCTGTCTTAACGTATCACTATCAAATGATTCCTGCGGATTTACTTGGTCCGATTATTTATTCAAGAGCTAACGTTCCATTTCCCCCAATGTTAGAAGCTCTTTTTTTAGAAATTACAATTGAATTGTTGCGCGAGGCTGGAGCTCGTTTACCGACTAAAGTTGGGCAAACGATTGGTATTGTTGGAGGGATTGTAATTGGGCAAGCATCTGTTGAAGCTGCTTTAACGAGTACCATTTTATTAATTGCGGTTGCATTGTCTGCACTCGCTTCTTTTACAACACCGACAGTAAAAATGTCTTCTACTATCCGATTGCTGCGCTTCCCGCTCATTATTTTAGCTGGAGCGTTTGGCGGTGTCGGACTCATCGTCGGATTTGTATTTATATTAGCTCATTTAATTCGCTTAAAATCACTTGGATCGCCTTATTTATTACCCTTATATCCATTCCGCGGATTAGGTACAGCTGAAGGACTCCTTCGCCTTCCATTTAGTCAAACTGCAGGACGGGCTTCTTATCTAAGGCCGAAAAAGAAATGGCGCTATGATCCAAACAAAGCGAAAGAAAAGCACGACGGTGGGGAAAAATGAAAAATATTTTATTATGCTTTGCTATTATCGTTTTAATTTTCCAGACTGGATGTACACAGCCGAATATAGTAGACACACAGCGAATTATTCATGTAGGCGGATTTGACATAACGAAAGATAAAAAATTTCGCGGGACGATCCTTTATCCCGATTACACAAAAGGGGTCCAGTCAAAACCAGAAACGCAGTCAACTACTGCCGGCACGATTGAAACAATATCTTCACTTCTAAATGCAAAGTCACCACACACGATTGCCGTGGGACAAATGCGTGTTGCCCTGTTTGGAAAATCATTTGGTGAACGCGGCATTGGTGACATTATTAACAACCTACAACGTGATCCAAACGTTGGTCGAGACGTACAACTAGCACTTGTAGATGGTTCAACGGAGGATTTGCTCAAACATATCAAATCAAATGGATCACTATATCTATCTGATTTACTGGAGCAAAATATAGAAACAGAGACAATTCCTCGGATGGCTTTAAATATTTTTCTATATGATTTTTATTCATCTGGCTGTGATCCATTTCTTCCTTACATTCAAGTGACAGAAGATAAGTCTGCTTCCATTAAAGGACTCGCTTTTTTAAAAAAGGATAAAGTAGCTATGTATACAGATAAAGCAGGCTCTTTCTTATTTAAATTACTCATTAATCCAACTAAAAATGGCCGTTACGAAGTCCCGATACGTCAAGGTAACCATAAAGGGTTAATTGCCACTCAAAACTTATCTGGAAATAGTGTTTGTTCCCTTTCCGACACTGGTGACATTCCGAAAGTTCACATTCGCCTGAAATTAAATGGACTTATAAAAAATGCCCCTGACTGGCTTGATTTATCAAAGAGTGAAAGTGTAACTTACGTAAAAAAACATGTAGAAAAAACACTTGAGAAACATTTAAACGAATTAATAAAACAATTCCAAGAAAAAGGAATCGACCCTATCGGTATACGAGAAGAAATTCGTAGTCACTCAAGAAAATGGAACATGAAACAAATTCAAGATATGTACCCAAACGTAGACGTTGCTGTTAAGGTAAAAATTAATATCGTACAATCTGGTATCGGAGAATAGTGAGGTGCTATCATGACTGGACAAGATAAAACACATACTGTTTCCCCTTATTTCACATTCCTTCTATTACACTCCCTTCAAATTGGGGTAGGTGTGCTAGGATACCAAAGGATTATTGCGCAATATGCTGGGTATGATTCTTGGATCTCCCTTATCGTTGCGGGCATTGCAACTCATATCGTATTATTTTGCATGCTTAAAATGTTAGAAAAAGATAATGATTTGATGAATATTCATACGACATGTTTCGGTAAATGGATTGGAACATTTTTTTCCGTATGCTTTGCCGCATATCTTCTATTATTTTGTCTTACTGTTCTTCGTACATATATTGAAGTTATTCAAGTTTGGGTCTTCCCTACAATTAAGCCATGGAAATTAACTTTATTATTTTTACTTGTAGCTTATTACGTAATTAGAGGTGGCTTTCGCTCTGTAACAGGAATATGTTTTTGGGGTGTTGTCATACCGATTTTCGTCCTATTTTTCTTAGTTTACCCAATGAAATATGCACATGTCCGTAACATTTTCCCAATTCTCACTCATTCACCTTTAGACATTTTAACTGCAGCGAAAGCATCTGCATTAGAGTTTCTCGGGTTTGAAGCGATTCTTATTTTTTATCCATTTATTAGAAAAGAAAAATCGGTAAATAAATGGGCACATGGTGGTATTGCTTTTACGACGCTTCTATACGTAATATTAGCGATTGTTTCTCTTATGTACTATAGCCAAGGACAACTACATCACACAATTTGGCCAACACTAACGATGCTAAAAATCATAAAGGTCCCTTTCATCCAAAGGTTTGAGTACATCATTATTTTCATATGGTATCTTATCATTTTACCTAATCTTTGTTTAACCATTTGGTCTTCTTGTTGCATTACGAAAAGATCGTTTCACATACCGTTTAAAATTACACTTCCATTTTTTATCGCAGCCATATTTATTTCGTCCCTATTTTTCACAAACCGTGAAAGTATCAATACATTAAATACGGTGCTATCTCAAGCTGGTTTATATATTGTATACGCTTATATACCAATTCTATTTCTATTCCATTCACTACGATGGCGCTTCAAAAATCAGTCGAAAAAATCTTCAACCGGTACACCATAATCTCTGATACAATTTGAGTAATACATTTGTAAAGGGGACAAGCGTATGAAGAAATATATATTTTCTTTACTTGCAGTACTGAGTTTAATTCTTACTGGTTGCGGAGCTACTAGTACAAACGAAAAAAAATCATCTGAATCAAAAGAAGAGCATGACCACGCATCGCATACTCAGCAAGCTGACATTCAAGAAAAAACAAAAGGAGTCGACACACTCCCTACCTTCCTAGACAAGCTTGATCCACAAATGAAAGATATCTACACTGTCGCTGGACAAAATGCAGAGCTATTAGATTGGATTCCATGTTACTGCGGTTGCGGTGAAAGTGTAGGACATAAAAATAATAAAAATTGCTTTATTCGTGAAATTAAAAAGAATGGTGAAGTTGTTTGGGATTCCCACGCGACGACTTGTGTCAATTGCCTAGAAATCGCGGTTGAATCTGCTTCGATGAAACAAAAAGGAAAATCAACGCTGGAAATTCGCAACTATATCGACAATAAATACAAAGAGGGTTACGGCAAGCCAACACCTACGCCAATGCCAAAAGCTTAAAAACGAGGAAATACCTCGTTTTTTCTTTTCATTCACTTTTTTTCTTAACAAATTCTTTCAAGTGTATTTCTCCTTGCTTTTCACACACTATATATAACTCCTCAGTAAGGAGGGTACACAGTGCAAACATATAACGACTATGATAAAGCTCTCTATTACACGTATTGCTGTAATTGGGATAAATTACTCGTTCTTATGGTTCAAACGAACGATCAATTATTTTCTAAGCGTATTGAACATTTTTTACACGCTTATCAATACAGTAAAGAACTACCAGAAGTTGATAAACAATTGCAGCTCCTATTTCAATATATTGACCATGCATCCCAAAAGTCACATATAGATGAAGTAGAGCAAATTCAAATGTAAAATATAGCGCTATTCTCTTTATGAGAATAGCGCTTTTTTAAAATGTTTATATCAATAAAAGTTTCCCCTTATAAAACTTTTATTGATAAACATATTTTTTCTTTCTTTTCTGTACCACTTCATACTATAATTTAGTATGTAACTATTATAAGAGAGGTATAAAATATGGGACGAGAAAAAAAGCAAGAATATGCTTTACTTACCGCATGGGGAGCTTCTTTTATCGCTACACTAGGAAGTCTTTATTTTTCCGAAATCATGAAATTTGAGCCTTGTGTACTTTGTTGGTATCAACGTATTTTTATGTATCCATTCGTTTTATGGCTTGGTATCGCTGTAGCAAAAAAAGATTATCGCATCGCAAGTTATTCTTTACCAATTGCAAGTATTGGTGCTTGTATTTCTTTATATCACTATGCAATTCAAAAAGTCCCAGCATTTTCAGCTGCTGGAGCAGCTTGCGGCCGTGTACCCTGCACCGGAGAATTTATAAACTGGTTTGGTTTTATTACAATCCCGTTTTTAGCACTTATCGGCTTTATTACAATCGCTGTATGTAGTTTTATTGTAATAAAAAACAAATAAGGAGATGAAACAATGAAAAAAATGCTTATATTTGGTGGTATTATTATCGCCCTGTTTGCAGCCATTTTCGCTGTCACACAAATGGAAGAAAAAAATGCTACTAGCCAAAAAATTGATAATGCTACTGATAGTAAAACAAATGGCCCTGACTACTATACAAATAAAATCTCTCTTTCAGATCTTCAAAAGAATTTAAAAGAGAAAAAAGAAGAAACAGTATACTTTTATCAAACATCTTGCGTTCATTGTCAAAAGCTATCTCCTGTCGTAGTACCAATGGCTAAAGACTTGAACGTTGATATGAAAGTTATGGATATTGAAAAAATAGATGCTCCTTGGGATGACTATAAAATTAAAGGAACTCCAACAATCATTCACTTTAAAGATGGCAAAGAAGTAAGTCGTATTAGCGGTGAACAACCGAAAGACAAATTACAAGAATGGCTCGAACAAACGAAAAAATAACGAGAAAAGGAAACTCCTTCTACACATGAAATGGGCGTAAAATCCCAAACTAATGTATAAGGAGGGGGTTTTATGCCAGAAGTAAAATGCTCTGTTTCCAATTGTTCATTTTGGGGACAAGGTAACTTTTGTCAAGCAAGTGCAATCGTTGTTCAACCAGATGCACAAGAATCTGGATCAAATGCAAATGATTCGTATACAGGCGCGGTTTTAACAAACGAGACGCTAGAAAGTTCTGTAACAACGAGTGTAGAAACTTGTTGTCATACATTTAAGCCAAAATATTAAACAAAAAAAGCATACGATTAACCGTATGCTTTTTTTACATTCCCCTCCAAAAATCATGCATCATAAAAAAGTACAAAATAACGAGAATAACTGTCCCACATAAAGTAATGCGCCGATATATACTCTTCTCTCCTTCTCTTGCTTTCACAAATGCCCAAATAAATCCGAAGAACAATATTAAATCAACATATGGAACATAAAAAGAAAAGACGAGAAACGCATACAAATACACGATAAATAAACAGGTCGTTACTAAGAAAATTTTAAAAGCAAACTCACTTTTCATAATGTAACCGCCCCCTATCTGTACTGTATTATATTCAGCAAAATACAATAGTTGCAGTTAAACTCGAAGTAGAAATAAGCTACCGTCCTATAATACGGTAGCCATTACGGAATATTATATTTCCGTTTATATATATTACTTAAAGTCGAAGGAGGAATTTGCTCATAACGAATTTTTTCTCCTGTTTCATCCATAATATACAAATTGTTTCCTATATAATATATTCCATCTTTTCGTTTTGAATACACTGTATATCTTTCATTTGGCAATACCGTTTTCACTTTTGTCAACTGCCCATTTGGTTCTTGCCAATATATATCGGCGCGGTCTACTAACGTAAGTATGCCAATTTGGTCTTTTTCTACTTTACGACCATTCCAGCTTACAACGCGGTAACCAAGCTTATTCGCTTCATATTCAGGACTCGTATGAAAACGAGAAATGATTACTTTTGTTTGTAATTGGACTCGGTCATATAACCACTGTATATCCCTGTCATGCATGCGAATACAGCCATTCGATTCCCGGCTTCCAATCGTCCATTCCCGATTTGTTCCATGAATTGCATACTCCTTTTTATCCAGACCTAACCAACGCGTACCGAGAGGATTATTCGGTGCACCTCCAGCTATTTTTTTCCGATGGTATTCTTTATTTTTAAATTTAGTTATAATACAAAAATTACCTTCAGGCGTAGGTGTACGGTCTCTTCCAGTTGTTACGGGGAATGTCTTTGTATAATTTCCATTTTCAAAAAAAGATAATTGGTTTGTCGTAAGATTCACTAATATTAGATGATCTGTATCAGCAAAAGCACTAACCGGTAGGATGAAAAATAATAGTATGACGAAACATAATTTTTTCATCTATATCCCTCCCCTAGCGCTCACTATAATAAGTGGAATTAACTTTACTTTGCTCTTATCAATGAAAACTATCCATTTACAATAACGCCTCCATTTACATGTATCATTTGCCCGGTAACATAGGATGAATCCCCAGACGCTAAGTATACGTATGCTGGCGCTAATTCATATGGTTGACCAGGTCTTTGCATCGGAACATTGCTCCCGAACTGAGAAACTTTCTTCTCATCAAAACTCGATGGGATAAGTGGTGTCCAAATTGGTCCAGGCGCAACACCATTTACACGAATCCCTTTTTGCACTAATGATTGAGAAAGTGATCTTGTAAAAGCTACGATTGCTCCTTTCGTTGCAGAATAATCAATTAACGTTTCATTTCCTTCATATGCAACGATAGATGCCGTATTTATAATGACATCCCCTTGCTTTAAATGAGAAAGTGCTGCTTTCGTAACGTGAAAATAAGAAAAAATATTAATACGAAACGTCTTTTCTAGCTGTTCTGCTGTAATATACTCTAATCCTTGCTGCGGATATTGCTGCGCAACATTATTTACTAAAACATGTAAACTGCCTAGCTGCCGAACGGTCTCTTCTACAATACCTTTACAATGTTGTTCATTACTGAGATCACCTGGTAACAGCACACACTTTACACCTTCTTGTTCTACACGTTGCTTCGTCTCATTGGCATCTTCTTCCTCATCTAAATACGCAATCGCGATATTTGCCCCCTCTTTTGCAAAAGCGATGGAAACAGCTCGTCCAATTCCACTGTCTCCTCCTGTAATTAATATATTTTTTCCTTTTAACTTTTCACTTCCTTTATAATTTGGATCTTCAAACTGCGGTAGAGGATTCATTAACGATTCAATACCAGGTTGTTTATTTTGATGTTGCGCTGGCATTGTTACAAAGTTTTTTTGCTGTGGCATAGCTTCTTTCAACTCCTTTTCCTTATAATGCGCACAATAAAAACTGAAATTCACACATCGGTTTACGATTAATATTCGAATTTAAGACACAAAATATGAATTGTTATAAACTTTTTATGCAAAACTATTGCAAAATAGTTAAAAAACGAATATTATATATAACTGTTGTGAAAATTATTCGTAAACAGAAAGGATGTTTATATGTTTAACCTTTCAAAACATAAAACTTCTATTAAAACTGAAATTATGGCAGGTATTATTACCTTCTTAACAATGGCATATATCATTGTCGTAAACCCTGTCATCCTTGGGGATGCGGGAGTTCCATTTGAACAAGCATTTACAGCAACAATTATTGCTGCTGTTGTCGGAACATTATTTATGGCGATCTTTACAAACTTACCAATCGCAATTGCACCAGGTATGGGATTAAATGCTTACTTCTCTTACTCTGTTGTAAAAGCTCATGAAGGCATGACTTTCGCAATTGCATTCTCTGCTGTATTCGTAGCAGGTATGATTTTAATTTTGTTATCATTTACATCTTTCCGTACAAAATTAATGGAAGTAATTCCTGAAAACTTAAAACACGCACTGACTGCTGGTATCGGTCTTTTTATTGCCTTTATCGGTTTACGTTTAACAGGTATCGTTACAAAAAATGATGCAAACTTAGTTGGACTTGGTGATCTTCACTCTGCTCCAGTACTACTAGCATTAGCTGGACTTGGAATTACAATTGTTCTTATGTCTTTAAATGTAAATGGCGCACTATTTATCGGAATGCTATTAACTGGTATTATTGCTTACTTCACAGGACAATTAACATTCTCAAACGGCGTTACATCAATGCCTGGATTAACAGAAGGAATCATCGTTTCAAATCCAATTACTGCTGTATCTGATGTAATTAACTACGGATTATACGGCGTTGTATTTTCATTCTTCCTTGTTACATTATTCGATACAACAGGTACATTACTTGGCGTAGCTCAGCAAGGTGGATTTATGAAAGATGGGAAGCTTCCAAAAGCTGGACGAGCTCTTCTATCTGACTCATTCTCAGCAACAATTGGTTCTATGTTCGGAACAACACCATCAACAGCTTACATCGAATCATCTGCTGGTGTTGCAGCTGGTGGTCGTACTGGTTTAACAACTGTTACAGTAGCTGTTCTATTCGCACTAGCAGCATTCTTCGGACCATTAGTAAGTGCCGTTTCTGGTGTATCAGCTATTACCGCACCATCATTAATTATCGTTGGTAGTCTTATGATGGGTTCAGTTCGCCACATCGATTGGGACGCATTTGATGAAGCATTCCCAGCATTCTTAGTAATCTTAAGCATGCCACTTACATCAAGTATCTCAACGGGTATCGCACTTGGATTTATTTCATACCCACTTATGAAAATGGCAAAAGGACAATTCCGTGCTGTTCACCCGCTTGTGTATTTATTCGGAATCTTGTTCGCTTATCAATTAGTTTTCTTACCACATTAAAATCCCTCATAAAGAGGGATTTTTTTATACATAAAAAGTAGCGCATCGAAATTCGATGCGCTACTTTCCCTTTGCAACAATCAAACGAACTACTTTCAATGCAAGAAGTAAAAGACCATTCACTATCGCTGCAATCCCTAAAAATACCGCTATTATCAGCTCTCCCATTCCATTATTCAATACAAACATAACAGAAGAAATGACAGCCAAAATAAACAATATTAACGTTGGTATATATTTAATAACAGGCTTCTTATATGATTTTTTTGAAAGAAGAAACGTAATTATTAATGTCATAATGATCACAAAATATACTGCAAATAAGAAAATCATAAGAAAGCCTCCACTATTCCTAAAGATAAAAGAAGTTAAAAATTATTAATAGTTTTCATTTACCTGTATTTCTTTACTATACTTTTGAATGAAAACTGATGAAATAACCATTGTCATCCCTACACTAAAACCAATAAGCTGATCTAATAGTATTTCATCATGAATGAACCAGCGCAGTAAAAATACGCCACCCAAAATAAACATCATAGTAAATCCAGTATGTCTAAGCCCTTTATATACATTTTCCATATGTATCACCTCTTCACACACTTTTATCCATATTATACCATATACCCATCAAGCAAACGTATTGTCCGCTGGCAGTATGCAGCTACCTTTTGATCATGTGTAACAACTAGTACCGTTTTTCCTTGGTTATTAATTTCTTTTAAAATACTCATAATTTTTTCTCCGTTTTCTTGATCGAGAGCACCAGTCGGTTCATCAGCAAGTATAATTTTTGTGTCTTGTGCTAAAGCCCTTGCTATCGCTGTTCTTTGCTGTTCTCCACCTGATAACTCGTAAGGATATTTGTTAATATGCCTCTCAACCCCTACCATTTCCAGCATTTCTGTTGATATTTGTATACGTTTCTTATGAGAAATTTTTCTATATATAAGCGGGAGCATTACATTTTCAATAATTGTATAATCATCTAATAGCGAAAAGTTCTGAAACACAAATCCAACTTCCTTATTTCTATACTTATGATAGTTTGCCTTTAATGTACTCGTATCCATGCCATCTAAAAAATACTTTCCAGTAGAGGGGCTATCAATTAAGCCAATAATGTTAAGCAAGGTTGATTTCCCTGAGCCAGATGGCCCCATAATGGCTATCATTTCGCCTTTTTCTATTGTAAGGTTAATATCTTTTAAAGCACTAAAATTACTCTTTCCGTATCCCTTAGCCACATTTGCGAGCTAAATCATCTATAACACCTCTTTCATATATGTATTTTTTATTTTTAGTACATTGAAATAAATGATTGCATATATAACGAGGATCATTACAATTGATAGAGCACCTATAACAATCAATGATTCTATAGAGACTTTTAACGTTCCAAAGAAAGATACTACACTATTTTCTAGCCCTTTCTGAATTTCAATTACTCCGCTATTCTCCCATTGGAAATACATAATTCCTATACATATAGATAAAATGAATAACAACATATACTCAATAACAAACGGAAGACATAGTTGAAAAGTACTTGCTCCTAATGCTGATTTAATAGAAATATTTTTACGTTCCATATAAAGCGTAGCCATTGATGTTAATAAAATAGATAGAAATGAAAAAGATAAGACTGTACCGCTTAATAATAAGGGATATGACATATTATCAATGCCCTGCTTTTCATTTTCTAACAATTTATCCGGATTTGTAACATAATACGAATACCCCTTACCTTCTGTTACCTTTAATACTTTCTTTTGAAATTCATTTATATTTATCTTCTCATTTGTTTCTATAATTAACCCATTGTATAAAAGTTCTACACTATAGAACTCTATTTCTTCTGTTCCAATTGGTAAAATCGCCATGTCATCTAATAATGTAATACGATTATCCAATATTTCACCGCTCCGGGGATATGTAAATGCTGAATTTTTTTCTAAAAAGCCAATTACTTTTAACTTCATTTTTCCAGATGGTATGATATCACCAATAGATACCTTTCCTTTATAATTAGCCCCTAATATAACAGGTCTACTATCAAATACTGATTTATGAAATTCCAATTCTTCAAAATATCTTCCTTGTGAAATTCGTATATGAAAGTATTTATTAATATCTTTATCAACAATAAGAGTCTTTATCGTTCCATTTTCTTTTTTTAAACTAAGTGAATAGTTACGGAACAAATAATTTGTTGTATTTGTTATTGGTATCATATTAGATAACCCTTGAATGAATTGTTGATAATCATCTTTCGCTTTTTCTTCGCTAAATAATGTTATATCTTGCGTCGCATAAAGTTCATAGAAATTTTTATGAGTCGATAAATTATTTGCTACTGTCATCATTTTTTGATATCCCGACAGATTACTAATAAATTCTATAGCTGAAGAAAATGCAACAATTAAAGAGATTACTATAATCAAACTTGGTAAAAACCGTTTTTTCACAGACCGTATAGAATCAAATATAAAAAACATGAAGACCTCCTACGTTCTTAAATGTTTTCCGGGATATATATTTATAATGTGCTTGATTGGAATTACAGTAACAAAAATTGTAAGAAAAATTATAAAAACAACATTACATATCAATACATATAGTGTTAACGGTTTTACTAAGTATGTCTGAAAATAAGTATGAATTGTTCCCGAAAATATTTCTAACGTAATAAAAACTAAGAACATCGCTGCTAGAGAAATAAACAAAATTTGAATATATAGTTCGCAGTAAATAGATATATTAGAAGCACCTACTGCTTTTTTTAATGAAATCTCCCTTTCTTTTTTATAAATCCAAAATAAAACCGCAGAAATGCCAGAAACAATTGCAACAAGAATGAATTTATAATAATACTTATTTGCTGGATCTATATGTGTCACATGTAGTTCCTGAAGATCTCGTTCATTCAGTATTTGAACATCTCCCGAAAGCAGTTCTTTACTCCTATCCATAAACTTTTTTATTTCGTTATGAATAGATGCTGTAGGATTAACAACTGTTAATTGTAATTGTTTACTCGCGATAATACCCTTTTTAGATATAGTAGGTAAGTTTTGAAGTGGAACATATATGCCCGCTACACCGACGTCACTGTCTTTTCTAGATATAGTTCCTATTTTTTTATATGTATCATCAAATTCATATAACTCCTCTACATTCGTTTGATCGCCAACCACCATATCGTTTACATTTTCACGATAAAAATATTGTCCTTCAGAAATATATGGCTTCCAATAATAATCATCTTTTAGGTTCACAGCTATGATCTTTGTTGCCCCTGAACTATTTAATGCTTTTAAATGCTCTACGTAAATATCACTTTTAACAAAAGTATCTTGTATGAAAGGAATTATCTCTTCCAATTCAGTTGCATTCGCTATCGGAACAGTTAAAATTTGATTCTTCTCTGGAAAACCAATTTGAAAAGCAGATATAAAGTTCCGTTTAGATTCTGTTAAAAGCGCGGCTACTGATATAGAAAGAAAAGAAATAAAAAATGCCATAAGAAGAATGACTGAAAACAGTTTGTTGTTTTTTATATTTTTAAAAGCTAAATACATGTCTCTGCTCCTTTTAGATAAGAAGGAGATGATAAACATCCCCTTCTCCTTATCCAAATATTTATAAAGACAACTGTTTAATGCTTTTTACCACTGTAATCGTAAGTTACCATTACTATCAAAAGTACCTTTGTGTGTATCTTCTTGATAGTCATTATTCTCATTAGCATAATGCTCAGAGTATAGTCCTTTTGCACCAAAGGCGTTATATGCACCATTACTCACAGTTGCGTTTAATGATCTTCCAGATTCATGGGATCCTAATTTGTCCGAAGCGCTTTCAATATATGAATTATTTCCATTTGATTTAATAAAAGAAATTGCTACTGAACAACGAGATGCATTTTGATTCGTAGTAGTTTGAGCTCTGTAAGATAGTAGGTTACCGCTTTTGTGACCGCTTAGAGTTGGATAGAATGCACTTGTTGAGATTGATGTTGCTAATATTACTAAAGTCGTAATTGAAAAAACTTTTCCTTTCATTAACAATCACCTCATAAATTTAATAGTTTAGTAGCGCTACATCATCATAATATCCTTCAAATAAATTCTCCTCAATAAGAAACCCGATGTTTTACAAACTCTTTAAACACTTAAACATTAATACATTTTTAAAAAGTAACGTATAAGTAGCAATATAAAAAGGCTGCGGAGAAACTCTTCTCCACAGCCTAATCATTATTTTTGTAAAAACGACTGTAAATCTGCAAACTGTCTTTTTACATCTTCATAGCCTTGCTCATATAAATTTTGTAGTTTTGCCGTATCTTTTTCCATACGATCTACTTGAAGTTGTACTTCTGGACGAATAACAAATAAGTTCCCAGCTTGCTCTTCTTTTTCAATGTAGTGAAGTGTTTCATTATACACTTCATAACGATTCAACATCGTGTTAACAAGGTTCGGATATTTTTTATAAGCTTTTCCTGCAATCCATCCAAACTTTGATTTTTTCTTAGCATAACCATGATTTCTCGTTAAAATAACGACTGATTTTTTAAATCCATCTTCTTGTGCTTTACGAACTGGAATCGGATCAGAAATTCCTCCATCTAATAACTGCTTACCACGGTAATTTACTACAGGTGCAATGAAAGGTAATGAACTAGATGCTTGTAATAAATTTAGTGCATCATCATTTGTTCCTTCTTTTTCAAAATAAACCGACTGTCCTGTTTCACAATCTGTTGTTCCTACAAGGAAACGCTCTGGACTATTAAAGTATGTTTCAAAATCAAACGGCACATGCTTTTCTGGAATTTCATGAAAAATGAACTCCATATCGAATAACTGGCGTTTTCTCCATAAGTTTTTATACGATAAATATTGCGGATGTGATGCATAATCAATATTTACTGTTTTATTTCTATTTCTTTGTCTGGAAAGATACGACGCTGCATGACAAGCACCAGCTGATACACCGATTACATATGGAAAATATAAATCTTGTTCCATAAAATATTCCAATATCCCGCCTGTATATACACCACGCATACCGCCGCCTTCTAATACTAATCCCGTATTTTCAAGCATGTTATTCTCTCCTCTTTATATATTGACTCTTTAATTATTCACTATGTTAAGTATCTGTTTCTATTATATATGAGTTCTTTTAGAAATTATATTCAAAAGGCTTGAAATAAAGGAGTTTTTTCTTCCAATTATATTTCCAAATGTTTGGAGACATCCTTTATAAATCTTTGAATAAAATCTTGCTCTTCTTTCGTATATCCATCTAACAGTAGCAGCCACTTTTCTTCAGCTTGTTTATGCAATTTATCATGAGCTTTATATATTTCATTTCCGCTTTCCGTTAAGCGGAAGAAAATTTCTTTTTGATTATCTAACATTTGCATCTTCTCAACGAATTTCTTTTGAAACAACTTTGTACAAATTTTAGAGATTGCGCCCTTCGTCATTCCCATTTCTGTCGTAATAGTAGTTACATTCATCAAGCCATTTTTCCCGATACACTCGATAACATGTAATTCAGATAAAGACATACCACTTATACCCGTCTCACGAAGAAACTTCTCATTTTGCCCTTTCAAATGTTCTTCTTTTTTATGCAAAAGTGTACGAATGTCCGAAAGTATTTCCATTTGTTTCATTGTACGTTCCAATCCGTTCGCCCCCTAAGTTTCCAAAGAAACAATTTAACTATATACCATTTTAAAATGATTTTTTCATATTTACAAGTGAGAAAATCATGTTAAAATAAATTTAGTTTCCAAGGAAACTAAAAATAAGGAGGTTAACATAATGAAAAAATCTAAACTACATTTCATTTTATATGTTGTCTGTATTAGTGCCTTACTCGGTTCCTTTGCTCAAAATATTTACACACCTATCTTGCCCATGATTCAAGGTTCTTTTCACACTTCTCTTTATCTTGTAAATTTAACAGTCTCCCTTTTCACATTTGTTCTTGCGATTATGCAGCTCATATATGGGCCTTTAATTGATACAAAAGGAAGAAAATCTGTCCTTATTCCTAGTTTAATCATTAGTACAATCGGTTCAATCGGATGTGCTTTTTCGCCGAACGTTTATTTATTTCTATTTTTTAGAGCTGTTCAAGCTATAGGAATAGCTGCTATACCTATAGTTGCAGCAACGATTATTGGCGATTTATTTGAAGGAAAAGAACGAGGAGAAGCAATGAGCCTTTATCAAATGTTACTTGCTCTCGCACCTGCGATTGGCCCTCTCATTGGTGGTTATCTCGGTAGTATAAATGGCCACGTATCCGTATTTCTCTTTTTATCTATACTTGCCATTCTCTTATTAATTATAAACATTTCACTACTTCCAGAAACAAAACCAACTGTAATTAAGCAACCGCACTCAAAAAAAGATTACTGGTTTATCTTAAAAAACAAAACTGGATTTTCCATTACTCTTATTGGCTTTATTCAATTTTGTATTTACTTTTGTTTCCTCGTTTTTTTACCAAGCATTTTAACAAATTCATTTCACTTAACTGCAAGTAAAATTGGTCTTATATTTGTACCGATGTCCCTTTCTATTATGTTAGGAAGTTATTGCTTCAAGCTTTTGCAAAAGCGCCTCACAACAAAACAAGCTTTATTCATTACTAGTTTCTTCAATATTATATGTGTCACTTTATTCTCTTTCACATATAACATCAATATCCCATTCATCATTATCGTTACATCTTTGTACGGTTTTAGTATGGGGATTTCTATGCCAACTCACACTACTTTATTAACGGAAGAATTCGTACAAGAACGCGCAACTGCTATCGGTATGTACAACTTTATTCGCTATCTCGGTATGGGTACAGGGCCACTTGTAGGTGGATTGCTTTTATTTAATCAAAGTTACTTTTGGATTTTCTTCCTAGGTGCAATTATGTTTCTACTCATAATCTTATATGCGATGAAAATGCTACGTTTTCATGTTGTGCAAAAAACAAAATAGAGACCTACAAATGGTCTCTATTTTAAGCTCTTTGATCCGCAACGATATGAATATCAATATACCTTGTTTGCCTCATAATCTCATTTACAATTGAACCTTTTCGTATTTCTTCCCAACGTGTTCTTGCCGATTGCCCTAGTAAAATTTGTGTTACTTGTAGTCTTTTCGCGACTTCAATAATAACATCCGCTGGCTTTCTTCCTTTTGCCTCTTCTAAAACAAAACTCGCATCAAATTGATTCGTTAGCAACTTCCACTCTTCAATTGTTTGCTTTTTCCCCGCTGAAAGGGAATCTATCTTTTCCCTTTCAACATTTAATACATACAATTCAGCGTTTAACCGATCAGCCATGCGCCATCCTCGTCTTATTAATTTCTCCGCCGTTGAGCTGTATTGTACACAAACGAGAATTTTTTCTTTCACGCCAATCGGTTCCCTAACGGTTTGGCTAATTTTCTCGTCCATATCATCGGCAACTTCCCGAAGAGATAATTCTCTTAGTGCCCCTAAATTATTAAGCGTGAAGAAATTTTGTAAGCTTTGCTCTATTTTTTCTTCTTTATATATTTTCCCGTCTATTAATCTCTTCCTTAATACTTCCGGCGTTGCATCAACGAGCTGAATTTCATTTGCTTTTTGTAAAATAAAATCTGGAATACGTTCTCGCACTTTGACATTTGTAATTTGAGCTACAATATCATGAACGCTTTCTAAATGTTGAATATTAAAAGCTGATAAAACGGATATACCGGCATCTAGCAATTCCTGTACATCCATATAACGTTTCTTATTTTTAGATCCAGGAATATTACTATGCGCGAGTTCATCCACAACAACGATTTGCGGTGCACGTTTTATAATTCCTTCCACGTCTAGTTCATAAAATACTTTCCCTTTATACTCTATTTCTTTTAAAGGAACTTTTTCTAAATCAGCAATTGCTTCTTCTGTCTCTTTTCTTCCGTGCGTTTCAATTAAACCAATTACAATATCCGTACCATCCTTTTTCATCTCTCTAGCATCAAAGAGCATTTTATAACTTTTCCCTACTCCTGGAGCCGCTCCTACATATAGCTTTAACTTCCCACGGTTTTGCTGACGAATATATTCTAAATACTCTTCTGGTGTTCGCCTTTGAAAAGTGGGTTTATAGTCATCCGCATACAAAACACTCACAACCTTTCTTTCGAAACAACGCTACCTCAATCCGTTAGATTGAGGTAGCGTTGTTACTATTTCAGTAGTTTCTGTAATTCCAAATTTAACTTTAAAACGTTCACGCGATCTTCTCCAAATAAACCAAGTGCTGCACCTTCTGTTTGATCTTTAATCAACTGATCTAGCATTTCTTTCGGGATTCTCGTTAATTTTGAAATGCGCTCTACCTGTACGAAAGCCGCCTTCGGACTAATGTCAGGATCTAGCCCTGAACCTGAATTCGTCACTAAATCAATCGGCACTTCTGTAACTGGAACAGCCCGGTTTTGTTTCTTCCACTCTTCAATACTTTTCTCTACTCGTTTCACCAAATCTGGATTAGACGGTGCATAGTTATTAGACCCAGATGCTTCTGCTTTATATTCAATACTAGAAACACGTCCCTGAAAATAACGTGGATCTGTGAAATTTTGACCAATTAATTTAGAACCAATCACTTCATTTTTATCATTATATATTAGACTTCCATCCGCATTATCCTTCATTACTGCTTGTGCAATACCAGTAACAATAAGCGGGTATATAAGGCCGCACAACACTAAAAATGTAAACGTAATACGGATGATTGGTGATAGTATACTTTGTTTCTTCGCCATCTTTTTCCCCTCTTCCCTATATAAACAAGCCGACAATTATATCAATTACTTTAATTCCAATGAACGGTACAATAACCCCGCCAAGCCCATAAATAAGTAGGTTTCGGCCAAGTAGTGCATTCGAACTCATCGGTTTATATGCGATACCTTTCATCGCCAATGGAATGAGTAATGGAATAATAACTGCATTAAATATTAATGCTGATAAAATCGCTGACAGTGGTGATGTTAATCTCATAATGTTCAATGCTTCCATTTGCGGAATCGCAAGTGTAAACATCGCTGGAATGATGGCGAAATATTTCGCGATATCATTCGCAATACTAAACGTCGTTAACGCACCACGCGTCATTAACAATTGCTTACCGATTCCTACAACCTCAATAATTTTTGTCGGGTTCGAATCTAAATCAATCATATTTGCTGCTTCTTTCGCAGCTGTCGTCCCACTATTCATCGCTAATCCAACATCGGCCTGCGCTAATGCCGGAGCATCATTTGTACCATCACCCGTCATCGCTACAAGTTTCCCTTTATCTTGTTCTGCTTTAATAACTGCAATTTTATCTTCTGGTTTACACTCAGCAACGAATTCGTCTACCCCTGCTTCTTTTGCAATCGTTGCTGCTGTTAGCGGGTTATCTCCTGTACACATAACCGTTTTAATCCCCATTTGGCGCAATTGTTCAAAACGTTCACGCATACCTGGTTTTACTGTATCCTTTAAATAAATTAAACCGTAAATACGACTATCCACTGCAACGACAAGGGGTGTTCCGCCCTCTTTTGAAATGAAATCCGCTTTTTGATTTACATCTTTCGGAATCGTTCCACCTTGTGACCTAACCCACTCAATAACGGCACCGACAGCACCTTTTCTCACTTTCGTTCCGTCTTGTAAATCGACACCACTCATTCTCGTTTCTGCTTTAAATGGAACAAATTCACCTTGCTCTGCAAGTGCTCTATCATATGATAGAGATTTCGTTTTTACATATTCGATAACAGATCGGCCTTCTGGTGTTTCATCTAAAACTGAACTAATCGCAGCCCATTTTCCTACCTGCTCAATCGTTTCATTCCCTACAGGAAGCAGTGTATGTGCCATCCGGTTCCCGAAAGTAATCGTACCTGTTTTATCTAAAATAATTGTATTAATATCACCCGCAGCTTCTACTGCTTTCCCTGACATTGCTAAAACGTTAAACTTTGTCACCCGGTCCATCCCAGCAATACCAATCGCTGATAATAATCCACCGATTGTCGTTGGAATTAAACAAACTAACAATGCAACAAGTACAGCTGTATCAATTTGAAATCCTAAATAGTTCGTAAAAATCGGTAACGTCACAACAACGATTAAGAAAATAAGCGTTAAACTCGTTAATACTGTATTTAAAGCAATCTCATTCGGCGTTTTTTGACGAGCAGCTCCTTCTACTAACGAAATCATTTTATCAATAAATGATTCACCAGGATTACTCGTAATGACAATTGTAATCTCATCACTGACGACCATCGTTCCACCTGTTACGGAACAAAAATCACCGCCCGCTTCTTTTATAACAGGAGCTGATTCCCCTGTAATCGCAGATTCATCAACAGACGCTAACCCTTTTATGACTTCTCCATCACTTGGAATCATTTCTCCTTGTTTTACAATAACAACGTCACCTTTTCTCAGATCAGTTGCTGAAACTTGAACAATGTCTCCATTTTCTTTTACAACATTTGCAAACACATCTTTCTTCGATTGTTTTAAAGAATCGGCTTGCGCTTTCCCACGTCCTTCCGCTAACGCTTCTGCAAAGTTAGCAAATAAAACTGTGAATAAGAGAATGAGAGAAACTGTTATATTAAACCATCCTGGTACACTACTAGAATGACTTGGAAGAAAAGATAAAATGAACGTAATGATAAATCCAATTTCTACAACAAACATAATCGGATTCTTTATCATGACTTTCGGATTCAATTTCGCAAAAGATTGTTTCATCGCATGTTTCACGATATCACGATCCATCGTTTTCGCTTGTCTAACTTCATCTTCTACAGCATGTATTTGTGACTCATTTACTCTTTTTTCTTTTACTACTACCGGTCTCATCATTTACCCTCCATTACTTCAATGTAAGAAATTCTGCAATTGGGCCAAGTACTAACATTGGGAAGAATGTTAATGCACCGACAATTACAATTGTTCCGATGAAAATGCCGCCAAATAAACTATTATCCGTACGGAACGTTCCGACTGTTTCTGGCACAACTGTCTTCTCTTTCAATGAAGCTGCAACAGCTAGCATCGTAATTAAACTAAAATAGCGGCCTAAAAACATAACTAAACCAGTTGTAATATTCCAAAACGGTGTATTATCCGCTAATCCTTCAAATCCAGATCCGTTATTCGCAGCTGACGATGTATATTCATATACCACTTGCGTCAAACCGTGGAAACCGGAATGAGAAATAGCATCCGTTCCTAAACTTGTTGAAAGAGCTAATGCTGAAAATCCTAAAATAAGCAGTGGGTGAAATAGTATTGTTACCGCAATTAATTTCATTTCCTTACCTTCAATTTTCTTACCTAAAAACTCCGGTGTCCGTCCAACCATCAATCCAGATATAAAGACTGCGATAATCGCATACATAATAATGTTCACAAAGCCAGCTCCAACACCGCCGTATACTGTATTTAACATCATATTTACGAGTGGTACTAACCCGCCAATTGGTGTTAACGTATCATGCATCGTATTAACGGCTCCTGTTTCAGCAGCTGTCGTTACCGTTGCGTATAGTGAAGAAAATACCGTTCCAAATCGTACCTCTTTTCCTTCTGTACTTCCTTGTACATGCTCGATACCCATTCCATTTAACGCTGGATTCCCATGTAATTCAGATGTCGTAATCGTTATAAACCCTAGTAAAAACACCATGAATAGTGAAACGAAAAGGATGCGACCTTGTTTTTTATTTCCTACCATTCGTCCGTACGTAAACGGAAGTGCTGTTGGCAATAACATCATAAGCATCATTTGCAAAATATTACTCATTTGTCCTGGATTTTCGAAAGGATGTGTAGAGTTTGCTCCGAAAAATCCACCGCCATTATTTCCAAGTTCCTTAATGGAAACGAATGATGCAACAGGCCCGCGTAATATACTTTGCTTTGCCCCATCAATCGTTTGTGCCGTAACGGCACCGTCTAACGTTTGTGGTACACCAAGTGCGACAAAGATTAGTGCCGCAATAAATGCAATAGGAAGAAATACTCTCGTTAAAGCTCTCGTAAAATCAACGAAGAAGTTACCAAGTTCTTTTCCAGCGAGCCCTCTTATAAACGCCATTACAAGTGCTAACGTCGTTGCCGGTGCTGCAAACATTAAAAATGTAATTCCGATTAATTGTGATAAATAAGATAAACCATTTTCACCGCTATAATGCTGTAAGTTTGTATCAGCCATAAAACTAATCGCTGTATTAAAAGCGAGTGTAGGCTCCATTCCTTCAATGTGTGCTGGATTTAATGGCAATACTCCTTGTAGCCTGAAAATGAAATATACGACAACAATCATAAATCCATTTAATAAAACTAATGATAGTGCGTACTGTTTCCACGTTTGATTGTATTCTTTTACACCCGTAATTTTAAAAATAAGTTTTTCAAAAGGCCCGAATACTTTATCTAGCTTTTTACTCCCTTGAAAGGCTTTCTCTAAATAAATTCCCGTTGGCTTTGCCACAAGAATAAACAACAGTATTGTAATAACAACTGCGACCCAGATCATAATGAATGACTCCCCCTAATTAAAACTTTTCCGGATTTAATAATGCATACACTAAGTACACCGTAATTGCTGCAACAATAACCGATAAGGCAATCGTCATGATTGCTTCCCTTCTTTCACAACTTTATCTGACCAACTTGCAAGACTTGCCATCGATGCGACTAATACAACAAAAATCCCGATCATTACAACATCTAACATAGCTACCCCTCTCTTTCTGTAAAAATTTACCATCAATTAATCAAAAAAAGAACACTAAGCTCTACTTAGTGTTCGAAATGAACAACACAAAGTAAACCTCCTCTCTAAACGCTTACGAGGTTAGCTGTCGGATTCGGGCCTAAAGAGTAGCCCTACTTTCAAAACTGAAAGATTCACCCCAAGTGACGATGCACAAAATTGGTTCCCCCGCTCCATTTCTGGAACTCAGCGATTTTAGGTTTTTTTGGAAATTTTATGAATGATTTATGAGAGTAAATATACTCCTCTATATTTAACTTGTAAAGAGGCAAATTACTGAAAATAAGAAAATATCCATCTATTTAAACGCTTACATTGAGTATTATTAATATTCTTTCATCTGTTTTCTCGTCTTTTCTTTCTTTTTCATAGCAATGATCTTTTAAATACGAAATAAAAAGAGCGAATGACATGAAGTGCATAGCTTGTTGCACTTCGCATTCGCTCTTTTTTCAATCACTATTTATTCCCCTCGTAAAAAAGCACGTAAATTTCTCCCGCGAATATAAACTTGTGACAATTCTGCATGTAGCTGCTCATATTCGATAACATCTGTTTTTAAATATAAAGCATCTTTCGATGGCAATATGATATAGGGCCTTGGAAAAATAGGATCGAGCACCACCAATTCTTGAACTCGCTCTACCGATACCGCCCAACGATTCGCTATATCTCCTAATAACAACACTTTCATTTTCTTTTCCCCCGCCCTATTCAAAAAATAAGAAAGAAATATTATCACAATTCGTAAACACGACAAATGTAGCTCCCATTATTTCATAGAGCCTCGCTGGATATCGTTTATTCCTCGTAACAACAGTAATAGGTGCTTGAAAAGAAATGCGAATGTGTTCTGTGAAGAAGCTAACGATTTGGAGCTCATCCCCTAGTAAGATTACCTTCTTAATACACTCACAAATACTAGTAAAATCCTGCTCCTTGCTACAACTATACGTCCAATCAAATCCACAATCCCTAACTTCAGCCGCTATCTCTTCATTTGCTGTAAAAATAATTAACTCATGTTGAAATGCTACTAAATCTCTTAAACTATTTACCTTGCTTTCTTCTCCAACACAAATAAGTGTTAGTTCCATGTACCTCATCCTCCTTAGTATAAAAGAAATCAAACATAGATTGATATTCCCCTATACTAATCAGATCGATGAAGTGATGTATCCATCATGGCACCGTCCTCTCTCAAGACGCTTACGAAGTTAGCTGTCGGATTCGGACTTTGAGAGTAGCCCTACTTTCAAAATTGAAAGATTCACCCCTAGTGACACTGCACAAATTGGTTCCTCCGCTCCTTATATTTGGACTCAGCGTATTACAAAAAATGTATTCTGGCTGATATATTACTCCTCTATTTTGAAAAAGTAAACAGAAAAAAAGCCAGTTAACAAACTGGCTTTTCATGTCTTTATACACGTGTATTATTCATCTTATACGCAAAATGATTCGTCGGGCCATGACCACTCCCAATATTCAATGGCTCTTCAATTGCTATACTAATAAATCGTTTTGCTTCTTGAACTGCCCCTTCAATCGAGTATCCTTTCGCAAGTCCTGCTGTAACAGCTGAAGCAAATGTGCACCCGCTTCCGTGCGTTTGCTTTGATGGAATTCGTTCACTTCTAAATTCGATAAACGTTTCCCCATCAAAGAGTAAGTCAATTACTTCACTACCTTGATATTCTGCATGTCCACCCTTCATAAGCACGTATTTTGCACCTAATTCATGCAGTACTTTCGCAGCTTCCTTACTATCTTCAACATTATAAATCTCCATCCCAGTTAACACTTCTGCTTCAGGAACATTCGGTGTTACAACCGTTGCTACTGGTAATAAATATTCTTTTAATGCTTGTACTGCTTCTTGTTGTAATAATGATGCGCCGCCCTTAGCAATCATAACAGGGTCTAGTACAATATTATTCCAGCCAAACTTCTTAATATGTTCTGCTACACTTTGAATAATTTCGCTGCTAAATAACATTCCTAGTTTCACAGCATCTGGTGTTAAATCCGTACCAATTGAATTCAACTGTTCCGTAATACCTTCTAACGGAACTGGATATACCCCTTGAACGCCAAGCGTGTTTTGAGCAGTAATTGCCGTAATAGCTGTCATCCCGTACACCCCAAGCTCTTGGAATGTTTTTAAATCTGCTTGAATACCGGCACCGCCGCCGCTATCAGATCCTGCAATTGTTAAAGCTTTATTTACTTTCATCCCACTCATCCTTTTCTATCCAAAATAGCGATGATAAATCGTTTTTGCTTCGCTTATATCTTTCGTTCCATGTACAAGTACACGTCCATCTTTGAAAGCAACTAATCTCTTTTCTTCCACAGAAAATGATAATAAATATGGATTTACATTTAAATCATTCACACGATCATTCAGCAGCTCTTTGTATCGTTCAAAATCCATTTCTTCTTTATGAGGTGGTCTAATTTGAACTGTATTTCTCCCACATAAAACTGCTGTTTTCGATGTGTTTTCTTTATTTAAATACGGGTATATCGCATTCTCTCCACACGAAGGACAATTATGCTTACGAAGCTTTTGCACATTCATACATGAATATTCATTCTTCCATACATCAAACGACACAAGTCCATCTCTAAGCGATTCGTAATCTTCCACTAACAATTTAAGAGCTTCCGTAACTTGATGAGAAACGACGAGAGATACAGCAGGAGATATAATACCCGCTGTATCGCATGTCGCTCCGCCAAGCGGAATCGATTGTAATAAACAAGATAAACATGGCGTTTTACTGGGAAGAATTGTGTAAGAAAGACCGTAACTCCCTACACATGCTCCGTAAATCCATGGAATAGAATACTTTTGCGCTATATCATTTACAATAAAACGTGTTTCAAAATTATCAGTTGCATCAATAATTACATGAACGTTTGTAACAAGTTCTTCTAATTCCTCAGCTGTTACATCTTGAACGAGAGCTTCTACTCTTACTTCACGATTGATCTCTTCTAGGCGTTTTTTTGCCGCTACAGCCTTCGGAAGATTATTTTCCACATCACTCTCTGCATACAATTGCTGCCTTTGTAAATTACTCCAATCGACATAATCCCGGTCAACAATCGTTACTGTGCCAACACCAGCTCTTACAAACATCTCTGCATTTGCACTACCTAATGCACCCGCACCGATAATGAGCACATGCTTTTCTGTTATCTTTCGTTGCCCTTCTTCTCCAATTGGAGAAAATAATTCTTGGCGAGAATATCGATTATTCAACTACGCTCATTCCTTCTAAAGGACTACTTGCTGTTGCACAACGTTTACGTGCAATACGACCTGCTTCAAATCCTAAACGTCCTGCCTCAATACTTAATTTCATTGCCTGTGCCATTTTAATAGGATCTTTTGCTCCCGACACAGCCGTATTTAATAACACACCATCCGCCCCTAATTCCATCGCAAATGCCGCATCAGCCGGGCTACCGATACCAGCATCAACGATAACTGGCACCGTCGCTTGTTCAATAATGAAGCTTAAATTTAACGGATTTACAATACCAAGCCCTGAACCGATTGGTGATGCTCCTGGCATAATTGCATGCACACCTAGTTCTTGTAATTTACGTGCTAATACAACATCATCAGATGTATACGGAAGAACGATAAATCCTTCTTCTAGTAGCATTTCAGATGCCTTTAACGTTTCTACTGGATCAGGTAATAACGTTCTATCATCACCAATAACTTCTACTTTGATCATGTCGCAAAGCCCCGAAGCTTTTGCTAATTTTGCAATACGAACCGCTTCTTCGGCATTTTTTGCTCCAGCTGTATTCGGTAATAACTTATATTTTTTCACATCAAGTTTCTCTAATAAATTAGGCTGCTTTGCATCAAATATATCCATACGACGTACTGCGAACGTTAAAACCTCCGCCTCAGATACATCAATTGCCTTTTGCTGCACATCAAAATCAGGGAATTTTCCTGTTCCTAATAAAAGTCTAGAATGAAATGAAAATGGTCCAATGTTTAACATAATCAACCGCCTCCTACGAAAGTTACAATCTCAATTTGGTCTCCATCAAAAACAGATGTATCTGTATGATCATCTTTTTGTAAAATATCTTTATTACGCTCTACTACAACAATTCTGTTTTCTAACTCTAAATGTGTAAGTAGCTCAGCTACTGTTTTTACACTCTCTGGCACTTCAATTTGATTACCATTAATTTTCAAATTCAAACTTCCAGCCCCTTTCTAAACTGTTTTAGAAAGCAATGAATCTAGCAAGTGATTCTCCTGCTTTCCTTCTATTAAATCCGCCATATACTGACCAGAAACAGGACTTAATAAAATACCGTTTCGATAATGCCCAGTACAAGCATATAAACCTTTTATTTCTTCATGCTCTCCCATATAAGGAGCTTCGTGATTCGATTGTGGTCTTAACCCTGCCCATGTGCTTTCCCACTCTGCTTCTTTTAAAGCTGGTAATATCGTATACGCGCGCTCTAATATAGAAGTAATACTTTCCGGTTGCACAGTTTTATTAAACGTATGAGGCTTCATCGTTGCTCCAATTACGTAACGTCCGCCGCGCTTTGGTGCAATGTAAAATCTTTCTTGGAAAATAGGCGCCTTTAAAAGTTGTTTTCTACTTCTTACCGCTACTACTTCTCCTTTAACTGGATATGTACCCCATTCGTGGTGAAAATGACGCAGTAACTTCGTGCTCCATGAACCACCCGCAATAACAACTTTTTCGCATGTGATAATCCCTTCGTTCGTCACAATCCCAGTCACTTTATTATTTTCAATACGAATATCAAAAACTTCTGTCTGTTCATATATATCAGCACCCGAAAATGATGCAGAATGTGCGAATGCTTTTGTAAGCTCTGGTGCAATAACATGACCATCTTTCGGATAATATACAGCACCTATAATTGACTCAGAAAGAAATGGTTCTTTCTCTCGTAAACGATCTCCCGTTAGAAAATAAGAATCTTCACCCGTTTTCTGCTGCCAATCCATAATGTGAAGAATTCTTTCCTTCTCCTCTTCATTTTGAGCAATGCGATAAATGCCTTTCTCTTCATACCCAATATCGATGCCTGTTTTTTCACGTAAAACTTCTGCAAGTTGTGGAAATATAGCACGGCTTTCTCTTGCAAGTTCAAATAGCGGGTCATATGCATCCCATTCTGCCTGAACCCCAAGTAAACCAGCGGCTGCTTTCGAGGCTTCAAATGCAATTCTTTGCTTCTCTATAATCGCTACTTTATGTCCTCTTTCTGCTAGAAAATGTGCAACTGAACTACCAATTACACCACCGCCAATTATCGCTACATCATACTTCTTACACATGTTTTTCCGCCCACTTTCTTATTGATTCCTTATAAGATTTCGCTTTGCTACACGGGTTACTACTACTTATAATTCCAGACATAACAGCAATACCACTGGCGCCGTTAGTAAGAACATCCCCGGTGTTTTCTGTGGTAATTCCGCCAATTGCTGTAATCGGTATGGATAAACACTTTGCAATGTCTGAAACCTCTTCAAGCCCTCTCGCTGGCACACCTTTTTTACAATCTGTCGGAAATACATGACCATAGACGAGTGAATCCGCTCCATTCTTAAATGCGTCGATCGCCTCTTCTAAAGAATGTACAGAATAACCGACATGCAAATAAGAAAACTTCGCTTTCACTGACCTTACATTTGCGCTTCGATATCCTAGCTGTACGCGTGGAATATTTAATAAAATAGCAATATCAATTCGATCATTTATCACTATTTTTGATGCCGGAAAACCTTTCTTCAAAAGGCTTTCCACACCTTCATACAATTCCTTCGTACTTTTCTCACGCTCACGAATATGCAAATAATCAATCTCACTTTCAATTTGCATCGCTACATTCACTAACTCTTCGAATGACATTTGACCATTTGAGATTACATGAAGCTCATTTTTCATATTCATTCGCCTACTTTAAAATGTTTTCGAATAATTCATCGGCCGGAACGATTTCTTTCGTCATTCCTTTATCCTTCAGCCATTTATTTTGTTTCTCCCATGATTCTTTTGAATCCGATAAAAATGGCTCATCTTTCGTTTCCATCTTCTCTAATAAAATTTTCATACTTTCTTTTTCAACTTCTGGTACAAGTGGGAAGTTTTCTTTTTCTTGATGATTTAATAAAATATTTAATGCTTCATCTGGATTTTTCTTCATAAAATCATAGCCTTTTTTCGTACCACGTAAGAAGGCTTGTAACGCTTCTTTATCTTTTTTCAACGTTTTATCACCTGTTACAAATACAAGCTCATGATAATTCGGTACACCGTAATCTGCTGGATTAAAGTATGCTGGTTCATGACCTTCATGACGCATAACAGGTACTTCATGGTTAATGTATGCCCCTGTTACCGCATCTACTTTTTTCGTAATGAGTGCCGGTACTAAATCAAAGCCAACATCGACTACTTTCACTGTATCTGGATTACCACCAGCTTCTTTTACCATCGTTTTTAAATACATCTCACTTAAAGGTGTTCCAGAATACCCAACTGTTTTCCCCTCTAAATCTTTTGGCGATTGAATGCCTGCTGACTTCAGCGATACAACATGATTTAATGGTGAACGTACGACAGCCCCAATTGATTTCACTGGAATTTGTTCATTTGCTTTTGCCATGACAACATCAGGCTGATAATATAAGCCCACTGTTACTTTTCCCGCAGCTGCTAAAGTTAATGGGTCAGTCGGATTGGAAGGGAATTTAATATTCACCTTTACTCCTTCTTCTTTAAAGTAGCCTTTTTCAATTGCCGCATAAATAAAGCTATGTACCGCATTTGGGTACCAATCAAGCATGACCGTTATTTCTTTTTCTTTTTTACTCTTATCTGATGCTGAATTACTAGAACATCCAGCAATCATTACAACTAGTAATGTAAACACAAAGATGCGTTTTAAAAATTTCATGAATGCTTCCTCCAACTAATGAATTTCTTTTCTAATACCGAAATAAGTATGACGAAGAAAATAGCTAATAATGATAACAATACAATGGGTGCAAATACACCTGCTCCGTCTAACTGCGTCATCATTCTTTTACTGAAATACCCTAGCCCAGCTTGTGCACCGAGCCATTCACCAATTGCTGCCCCAATTACACTAAGTGGAACTGCAATTTTTAAAGCTGAGAAAAAATAAGGAAGAGCAGATGGTAACTTTAATTTAAGAAAAACATCTTTTTTCGTTGCCCCGTACGTAACTAAAAGCTCTTCCCATTCTTTTTTTGTGCTGCGTAGTCCATCATACGTATTGACCGCAATTGGGAAAAACGTAATTAAAACCGTAACAACAACCTTACTCCAAATCGTATATCCAAACCATAAAACGAAAAGCGGAGCAAGCGCTGTAATCGGAATCGTTTGTGAAGCAACTAATAATGGATAAAATGCTCTCTCCATCCAATTACTCGCATTCATTAACATCGCTAGTCCTACTCCAAGTACGATAGAAATAGCTACCCCTATTAAAACGACGTATAATGTTGCCGGCAAATGAACCGTGAATAATATATCTTTTAGTTTCCATATCTTCATTACAATTGCAGACGGTGACGGTAAAATGTACATTTCATCTACGATTCTTGCGCCTACTTCCCAAAAGGCAAGTAAAATGCTAGAAAGTGTAAGGGCAGGTAATAGCTCCTTCAATCGTTTCATCATACGAATACCTGCCTTTGTAACATACTAAGAAGCTCATCTTTAAGCGCTAGCACTTCAGGCTTATATAAATCTTTTCTCGTTCGATTACGATCAAGTGGTACAACCCTCTCGGTTAAAGTAGTTATCGGTTGCTGCTCTACTACTAAAATTCGATTAGAAAGAAACAACGCTTCTTCCACATCGTGAGTGATAAATAAAATTGTTTTTTCCCACTCTTTCCATTGTTCAAACAGCCATTCTTGCAAAGATGCCTTCGTTAAAGCGTCCAACGCGCTAAACGGTTCATCTAACAACAGTATCTCCCCACCTGTTAATAAAGTTCGAATGAAAGATACGCGTTGCCTCATACCTCCAGATAAATCTTTCGGATATTTTGCCTCATACCCTTGCAAGCCAAATTTATGTAACAGTTCCTTTGCCTTTATTTGTGCTTCTTTCTTCTGTACACCTTGGCACTCTAGCGGCAGAGCAGCATTCTCAATAATTGTTCTCCATGGCAGGAGCATATCTTTTTGGGGCATATACCCTACAGGATGGCTCTTTGTTTCCGTCAGCTCTATCTGTCCAGTACTCGCTTCTTCTAAACCTGTAATAAGGCGAAATAAAGTACTTTTCCCGCATCCACTTGGTCCGATAATACTTACAAACTCTTTATCTTGTATAGAAGCATTTAATTCATTGATGATTGGTTTCTCATCATAATGAAAAGAAACATTATGAAACTGTAGTATGTTCTTGCTCCTCAAATCCCCACATCTCCTTACGATAGGACATATCCCAGAATAAATATTCAAATCGACTGGAATATAGGAAAACCTCCTCTAATCGATCTAGCTCTTTTTCAGACTTTCCAACTGCCATTTCATTTAATAAATCTATTAACCAAATACAAAGATTACCGTATTCTTCAGAACTATATCCTTGAATCCACTCACCAAAGAACTCATGATTTCTTGCTCCAGGAATATCATTTAAACGCTTTCCAATTTCCCAATAGCTCCACATACATGGAAGAAGTGCCGCTATTAATTCCGCAAGTGTGCCATTTTGAGATACAGACATCATGTAATTTGTATAAGCTAAATTTTTAGCAGATGGTTTTGCTGACTCTATCTCCTCTATAGAAATTCCAAGTCTTTTTGCATACTGTTTATGGATCGTCATTTCTCCATTTAATATTCCATCAATTTGTTCAGCGAATTTCCCCATTACTTGTGGATTCGTTGCCTTTACAACACCAATCGCATATAGCTTTGCATAATCTAACAAATATAAATAATCTTGAATAATGTAATACTGAAACTTATCTTTTTCTAACGTGCCATCCCCCATACCTACTACAAACGGATGATTATGACTCATCTCCCAAACTGGTTGTACAGTTTCTAATAATCTATCGCAAAATTTCATTTCCCTATCCCCTTCCGGTATGTGTATGTAAATAAAAAACCACTTCTAAATAAGAAGTGGTTACAGCAAATAAAATTATAATTTATTCGTTGCTCCACTTCCCTTCGCTAGTATTACCTAGATCAGGTGTTATAAGGGTTAAGGATTATTCCTCTCTCAGCACAACAAGCACCCCTAGTGGTTTCAATATGAAATTTTCAAATAAAAAAGCCCCGTTTCTATACGCAAAGAAACGGGGACTCATTATTAGTGTCCGAATTGCTTCCCTACGCTAGCATAATCTAGATCAGGTAATGAAAAGGATCAAAGGCTTACGGCCTACTCTCAGCTGGCAACACCAGCTCTCCTAGCAAACTATGAAATTAACACTGTCAGTATAACATCGTAATAAGACATCATCAACTATTTTAATTTTCCTAATTGTCAATAAAATAACGAAACTATATAATACTTATATTCTATCTTAGAAATTATTATCCTAATTAATTGGATAAAAAGGAATCATTATCCTTAAAAAATTTATTTTTATATTGATTTCATATTACATTTATGTGAATACACCCACTATATTATATCTTTATACTATAATAAAATTACAACTATACAACTAGAGGAGGTCTCTATTATATGAATATGAAAGCTACTGCTTTAACAGCAACTACTATCGCAATTGCCTCTTTACTTCCTTCTATGGGAGAAACAAATGTACAAACAGCCAACGCTGAACAATTATCTAATGTGAAAACTGGATATGTCAAAGTCGATCAAGTAGCCTTACATACAAAAGATAACGCAAATAGCTCATCAATTGATACAATTCGCTTTAATACGAAAGTAAACATACTTGAAACAACTAATGGCTGGTATAAAGTATCTGTTAATAATAAAGTTGGTTACGTGCAAAAAGATGCTATTCTACTAAAAAACAAACTTCAATCTAATAATCAATATATCGTTAATGCCAATGCATTAAACGTTCGTTCTGAACCTAATTTAGAATCTTCAATTTTAGATGTATTACCAAATGGGAAATTCGTTACCATTCAAGAAGAACAAGGCGAGTGGTATAAAATTTTACATAATGGAAAAACAGGTTACGTACAAAAAGCGTTCGTGTCTAATGGTTCACAGCCTTTAGTAAAAGGCATCACAGTTCAAAATAATACGAAATACACAGTTGCAACACCTAAACTTAATGTACGTAGCAACGCTAGTACAAGTAGTGCACTACTAGGTTCATTACAAAATGGTACACAAATACAAGTAGTGGAAACTGTGGGAACTTGGTATAAAATTCGTTTTGGCACAGGATACGGATACGTGGCCAAACATTATGTGATGCAAAATCAAACACAATCACAAGCTCAAACAGCTCAACCTACTTCCATTCCAGCTGTTTTCAAATTTCCTACTCAAGGAAGAATTAGCTCAACCTTTGATATTCGCTGGGAACAAATGCATTATGGTATAGATATTGCAGCTCAAGGTAATGTCTCTATCCAGGCGGCGGCTGCAGGTAAAGTGGTGAAATCATATTATTCAGCTAGCTATGGCAATGTTGTGTTCATCGCCCATCAAATAAACGGGAAATTATATACAACAGTCTATGCACACATGAAAGATCGCACTGTACAAGCTGGTGATCAAGTACAAGCTGGACAATTAGTAGGTCATATGGGAAACACAGGTCATTCATACGGGCAACATCTTCATTTTGAATTACACAATGGAGAATGGAATTTTGAAAAAACAAATGCAGTAAACCCACTGCCATATTTAGTTAGGTAAATTGTATGCCACGCAATATCAATATACCTCTCTTAATTGAATACTTAGCCTTTTTAGGTTTAATCTGTTGTTTAATCATTTACAATACAAACACTGTATTTTTATCTATTATCATTGCTTTTGTCGCTTTAGAAATTATGATGGAATCTTTTCAAGTGCAACTAAAACAAAAAATTGCCCATATTTATAATGCCATCTTTCTATTAAGTGCCCTAATAACCAATATTATTAGTAATGGTTTTTATTTATCTACCGTATTTCCTGTATTCTTTATGGCTATTTTATTATTCATAGCTAGATACATCAATGTCCCTAATAATAAAAGACACGAACAAGAAGCTTAGAAAGAGGAGACACTGTGTACCAATCTTTCAAAGATAATCCGCTAAAATATATATTAAATTTATATAAAAAAACAAATACTTTTTTTGGTATACAAGGAAGCAATACGGCACAATTTCTCCTTTATGGAATGTTGTTGCTCGTCTTAATTGCGTTCTCCTTGCTTTATTAATAAAAAAAGGATCTCACATAAACTTGAGATCCTTTTTAATTTATATAAATTTTTTATATAGAAAATGCTCTTTATCCACAAGCATATTTTTCATAAATAAAGCTAAGGTTATACTTTTTCTCTAAGCTCATCCTTTGTTCATCATCACACCAATAGAACAAAATGTCATGAATCGTTGCATAACGCTTATTTTTAAGAAATAGTTTAAAGAATGATGGCAAACAATCATGTAATTGTATAAATATATAATTGCGTAATATTTCTTCTTTATATGCAATGCCCTTACAAATATACAGTAATTCTTCACAATAATATGCATGTTGTGGAACTTGAATCATTTCGAAAAATGGCACATATGATAATAACTTCCCGATAAAATGATCATATCGATCCATTATTCCTATCGTCATATGCTCCATCATTTCTTTCATTACATATAAATAATCATCTACATGAGTAGTTTTCAATGGATCTAATCGATCTGAAATTTGAGAAAGTACAGCTCTTTGACAAGCTAACACCGCTTGACTAGGTCCATAATATGATAGGAAGTCTGTGCACTTACGATATTTTCGTAATAAGTCATGTGTGTATAAGTCATACACAAACGTATTACAATACATCGCTAGACTCATCATATCACTATTTAATTGCTCTTTTGATAGTAATTTAGCTCTTTTACACATATAAAAGAATGTAAATTCCAATACTTCTTTATGAGATAATAGATGCTTACAATCTGTTATACATTTCTCATTAAATTTGACTCGATCCCAAATTTCTACATCCTCATCAGTCAATTCACCAATACGATATTTAATAATTAAATAGTTTAAAGCGACCGCTTGCGTCAAAAGATCCCACGTTTCATATTCCAATGAAGTGTGAACAAACTCAGCTAGTCCTTGAGTTATCATAAAAGTATTTGCTTCTTCATACCAACCAATCTCTTGGCATAAGCGAAGAATACGTACTAGAGTTGGAATTTCATCTTTATGAAACTGCGGTAAATTCTTTACTTTATTCATTCCATATACGATAAATGCCGCTAAATTTTCTTCTTTATAAAATTCTTTTTCTTTCCACGCTAATATAGTTCGTTCTTTCCCTTCACCTTTTGGATGACAAGGTACAAGCAAAGAAAATAATTCAGCGAAATTATTTGGTTCTATATATGTATCTGTAACCAAATTCCAATTTGGATCGCGCTGTACAGCCCTCATATAATTCCCCTTCCCTTTTGTCTACATAGGAAATATTAATTCATTATTACATCATTAACAATGAATATTGTTATATTCAAAATCTTTCATAATACTTATATCTATCAGTATATCATTTTTTCTCTTATTTAAAATTAGGAATGACAAATTTTAAAAAACTGTCGAAATTACTAACTGTATACTTATATTATATAATGTCTCAGATACATCACGCTAACATATTAGTTTAATCCATATACTAGAATAATGCATCTGATTTTTATACATAACTTATCTCACTAATGAAAGTCTCTCTTCATTCCGTATGCTCCGAGATTTCACTTAAAGCAAATCCAGCTTGATCATCTGCCGATTCTCTTATAGCTAAATCACCTAGTGCTAGCATCCCAACAAGTTGACCACTCTCAACTACTGGTAATCGTCTAATTTGATACTGTGCCATTAACTCTGTAGCTTTTTCAATAGTATCATCTGGAGAAACTGAAACAATGTTTGTTGTCATTACATTTGTAATTTTATTAGATCCAGGATGTTTCTCAGCAATCCCACGAACAACTAAATCTCGGTCCGTAACAAGCCCAACAACTTGCTCATTTTCAACAACTGGAATCAATCCAATCGATTCTTCTTTCATCTTTACAGCAGCCTCATATACATTGTCTAGCGGTGTACAATGTACAACATGAGTACTCATAAAGTCTCTCACTCGTGTCATTTTTGTTTCCTCCTTTTTATACATACCATAGCTTTTCCTAAATCCCTTTATTTATTTCAGGAAAATCAGTTGATAAAGGAGGATTCCACAAAATAAAAAAGAGTCAGCATATTGCTGACTCTTTTTTTTATGACCCGTACGGGATTCGAACCCGTGTTACCGCCGTGAAAGGGCGGTGTCTTAACCACTTGACCAACGGGCCATGGCTCCGCAGGTAGGACTCGAACCTACGACCGATCGGTTAACAGCCGATAGCTCTACCACTGAGCTACTGCGGAATAATATATATGGTGGGCCTAAATGGACTCGAACCATCGACCTCACGCTTATCAGGCGTGCGCTCTAACCAGCTGAGCTATAGGCCCATATACTTACAGGGGCAGTAGGAATCGAACCCACACTGGAGGTTTTGGAGACCTCAGTTCTACCTTTAAACTATGCCCCTAAGGGATGCCGACTAGAGGACTTGAACCCCCAACCTACTGATTACAAGTCAGTTGCTCTACCAATTGAGCTAAGTCGGCATAAAAAAAATGGTGGCTCGGGACGGAATCGAACCGCCGACACGAGGATTTTCAGTCCTCTGCTCTACCGACTGAGCTACCGAGCCAACATAAATGGCGGTCCCGACCGGGGTCGAACCGGCGATCTCCTGCGTGACAGGCAGGCATGTTAACCACTACACCACGGGACCATTTGGTTGCGGGGACAGGATTTGAACCTGCG
>NZ_JAKUFT010000025.1:0-61672 GCF_022663605.1 Bacillus cereus group sp. BfR-BA-01379 | reverse complement strand
GCTGTGGAATTAACTAAAGTCGACGACATTGACAACTCTACTCTTGAAGGTGCTATCTTTAAAATCGTTGATCAAAACGGTAACGACGTTCGTTCTGATTTAACTACTGATAAAGATGGAAAAATCTCTGTTTCTAATTTACGTCCGGGAGACTATCAATTCGTTGAAACGAAAGCTCCTACTGGATATGATTTAAGCGCTAAGCCAATTCCTTTCACAATTACGAAAGGACAATCTCAAGTTACTTCTGTTACAGCTTTAAATAGTTTAACGACAGGTTCAATGGAGTTAACTAAAGTTGATATTGATCACCATGGAACACTTGAAGGTGCCATTTTCAATATTTTAGACCAAGACGGAAAAGTAGTACGAGAAGGTTTACAAACAGACGGACATGGTAAATTAATCGTAAATGATTTGAAACCTGGTAATTATCAATTAGTGGAAACAAAGGCTCCTGCTGGCTATCAATTGGATGCATCACCGATAAACTTTACAATTGAAAAAGCTCAAGCTGCACCACTACAAATTACAGTTTCAAATAAAAAAGTTGATTCTTCACCAGGTGGAGATGATAAACCAATTACTCCTCCTAATAAAGAAGAGGAAACAGGTAAAGAAACTTCTGAAGAACTAGAAAAAGGTAATCCTGAAACACATGGTAAAGAAACTTCCGAAGAACTAGAAAAAGGTAATCCTGAAACACATGGTAAGGGAACTTCTGAAGAACTAGAAAAAGAAAACCCTGAAACACAAACAAACAAACAGCAAGATGACCGAAATAAAGGTAAAGAACTTCCAAATACAGGTCACAAAAATGATCCTACTCAAACAGTAGGCATCGTACTTCTACTAGCTGGATTGTTAAGTATTTTAGCTACAAAACGAAAAAAATATTATTAATAGTTTTTCACACCCAATCAAGTGAACATTTGATTGGGTGTTTTTTTATGCAAAAAAGGACGATACATAGAGTATCGTCCTTTTAACGGGGTGAGGCTGCCCAAAAGTACGGAAAACCTTTGAACAGCCTCGTATTTTCATATGGATGCCTTACATATATCACTGATGATAAGTATGAAATGCGGAAACATATTTATCATCACATGATTCAAACACGAGAAAAGAACCCTATAGGATTCTTTTCTCTACATAATCTAAAGTTTGGGTACACTAGATTCATGCAATGTAGGAGCTTTCCAAGCAGAAAGCGAACCTTCATTTAAAATGATAGCATACATATCTCCATCAAAAATATGCAAATATGCATATAGCGTTTTTTATTTCTCAATGTCAGAATATTGAAAAAACAAGGGGATAACGGTAAAATGAAGTCGTTATCCGTCTTCTTTTGTCAGTCAGAGAGAATAGAAGAATAGGAGAGGAAAAAATGAAAAAATCTTTGAAACAAAAAATAGTAAGCTCTTTGCTTGCTGTATCACTCGCTGTTAGCTTAGCTCCAATCGGACAAGCCAAAGCTGATTCTACGTCAGAAATCACACAGACTTCACCTATCACCAAACAAGTTGATGCAAGCCGCGCCATCGAACACATTCGTTTCTTATCCGAAACAATTGGTCCTCGCCCTGGTGGGACAAAATCAGAAGAATGGGCTTCTCGCTACGTTGGTATGCAACTTAAATCAATGGGCTATGAAGTAGAATATCAACCATTTCAAGTGCCTGATCAATACGTTGGATTTATTGACTCACCATTATCCACAAAGCGTAATTGGCAAGCTGGCGCTGCCCCTAACGCACTAATTTCTACAGAAGCTGTTACAGCCCCTCTTATCTTTGTTCAAGGTGGGACAAAATTAGAAGATATCCCCAATGAAGTAAACGGAAAAATTGTTCTATTTGAAAGAGGAACAACAGTTGCAGACTATAATAAACAAGTTGAAAATGCTGTTAGCAAAGGAGCCAAAGGTATCCTTTTATACAGTTTAATTGGCGGACGCGGAAATTATGGGCAAACCTTCAATCCCCGCCTAACGAAAAAGCAGTCTATCCCTGTCTTCGGTCTTGCTTATGCGCAAGGAAATGCATTTAAAGAGGAAATCGCTAAAAAAGGGACAACAATTCTTTCTCTAAAGGCGAGACATGAATCTAAATTAACATCACTAAATGTCATCGCTAAAAAGAAACCAAAAAATAGTAAAGGTAATGAAAAAGCTGTCGTTGTAAGTTCGCACTATGATAGCGTAGTTGGAGCACCTGGAGCAAACGATAATGCTTCTGGTACAGGATTAGTATTAGAGTTAGCTCGTGCTTTCCAAAATGTAGAAACTGATAAAGAAATTCGTTTTATTGCTTTTGGTTCTGAAGAGACTGGCTTACTTGGCTCCGATTATTACGTTAATAGTCTGCCCCAAAAAGAACGCAATCGAATTTTAGGTGTCTTTAATGCAGACATGGTTGCAACAAATTACGATAAAGCAAAGAATTTATATGCCATGACGCCTAACGGTTCTCCAAATCTTGTAACAGACGCGGCCTTACAAGCAGGTAAACAATTAAATAATGACCTCGTACTGCAAGGGAAATTCGGCTCTAGTGATCACGTCCCATTTGCTGAAGTTGGTATTCCTGCCGCTCTATTTATTTGGATGGGTGTCGATAGTTGGAATCCATTAATCTACCATATTGAGAAGGTATACCATACACCTCAAGATAATGTGTTAGAAAACATTTCACCTGAACGTATGAAGATGGCATTAGAGGTTATCGGGACAGGAGTTTATAATACACTTCAAAAACCAGTTACTCAAACTGAACAGAAAGCTGCTTAACCATTTAAAAGACCACTGATTTTTATCAGTGGTCTTTTATTGAGAAAATACATATATGCATAAAAGCATATTTCCTCCTGCTCATTATCATATACAATATTAACTGTAACAAAAATGATTACAACTAATAAGGAGGCTTTTTCTACTATGAAAAAAATGATTTTAGCCGGTGCGTTAACTTTAGCAGGAATTACTGGTGCTACCGCGTTTATTCCCGAAACCAAGGTCGCTGCTGCCGTTCAAGAACACAGCTTTACAAAATTTTATTCCTTGCAAACTGGAAGTAGTTCTGAACAAGAACCTGTTTTCCTTCAAAAGGGACAAGAGTTAACAATTCAACCTAATAGCAAAACTCCTAGTTACAGTGTTTATGACTCAAATCATAACCTTATCGGGCGTTATTCTGATGGGTACGGCAGAATTTTCACTGCAAAAACAGATGGAAATATGTACGTTCAATTTCATGCACCTTTCGTTTACTATAGTCCTGTTAGCTTTTCTGTTACTTATACTATCCAATAAAATAAAGGGCCTTTCTCAAGGCTCTTTATTTTGCTTCCCAATTCACTTTCACAAATCCATCTTTCACCATTACACCACTTATATTAAACACATATTTTTCATTCGCTTTTAATGTAACTGTAAAAGTACCTTTTTTCGATTCACAAGTTTCCTTTAACTCTTTTATCCCTTCCCCTTTTCTTTCATACAAGCTAAAGCATAAATTACCACGTTTTGCATCTGTCTCATAAGAAAATGTCACTTCTGTATCTTTCTCGTACTGAATTTCAATACCTTTCCCAGCAATATCCCATGATGAGAATTTTGTTTCATAACTTGTCTCTCCTTGCTTCTCACTTTCTAAATATATATCACCGGCTTTCCACATATCATCTAACGTTTGAACGAAAGCAAAGCCGCTCAGCAATACAAACATTGCACTTGCAAATATGACAATTAATGTTATCTTTTGTTTTTTCATAGCCTTCATTGTATGTTCTCCTTCTATTTTCTTTTTACTTCTTCGTATCATATATAACAAAACCCCAATAAAAAATGGCAATACAATCGCTATAACACTCCACCACTTACTTATTCCATGCGTTTTTGCATCTGTATATACCCATGATGCTACACATACTAAAAGTGCTATAAGAGTCAAAAGCATTGTAATCCCAGCTATCTCAAATACTACAAATGGATTAGCGAACTCTATCATGTAATTTATACTCCTTCTTTAAAAATGACTGTATGACAACATATATCGGAATGTATAAGTGCATCACTATAACAATTGCTATTATGATAGGTATTTTATTATCTAAATGAACAACAAACTGTTCTACAACAACTGTTAATAATACAATCCAAATAACATGTATAAAAACAAACCATCTTTTCTCTAATTTCCGAGCCTTTCGCACACTATTTTTCGTATTGTTTAGCAGCTCTGAGCTAGGAATCACCTCTCCCGCTAAGCTACTTTTTATCTTTTGATCAAACTTATCTCCCGTCATAATCGACCCCCTCCAAATGTTCCCGCATTTGCTTCTTCGCATAATTAAGGCGGTATTTCACCGTACCAATCGGTATATTTAATATTTCGCTCATTTCTTTATAAGAGTATTGTTCATAATAGTAGAGTACGAGCACGGTTTTATATTTTTCATTCAATAACTGTATAACTTCCCGTATCATTTCCGCTTCCACTTTTTGAATCAATTCTTCTGATATATCCACTTCATCTGCGAAATCGACTTCTCCCCCATACTCTTTATGAAACAAATCTAATACGCGATCTTTCCACCTTTTCTTCTTACGATAAAAGTCATAAAACGTACGAACACAAATTGTAGTAATCCATTTTTTATAATTTTCCACGCAGAAAAGCTGGTGCCTAGAGGAAAAAACTTTTATCCAAGTCTCCTGAAAAATATCTTCTGCATCTTCTTTCGTTTTCGCTAATTTATAGCATAAGGAATATATTTGCTGCTTATATATATCAATTAATTCTTCTACCTTTTCTTCCATCTTAAACCTCCTGTCATTTATATAAGACGACGCAAATTCTCCTTTTGTTTGATAAAATTTTATTTTTTTATTATTTCCATACAAAAAGGCAATCACAACATCGTGTGATTGCCTTTTACTAAAAGCGCAAAGTCGGCTTCGCTTTTCTTTATGTCCAACTCTGCCTCCTAGCCCCTTCTGCCTAAGAACCTTCCCCACAAGAAGATAAAATGCATCTTCTGTGGGAAAGAACCTTAGCCCGCGGGACTAAACAGTCGGCTCCGCTTTTCTTTATTGTCCAGCTCCAGCGGCTAGAATACTCGGTGGCTTCGCGCCTTCCTCCGAGGCAAAGTACGCCTCTCTGTCAGGAGCTCCATCCCCCTCCTATTCTGAACGAGCCGCTTCCGCTTTTCTCTATTACATTTTTTCTGGTGCAGATACTCCTACGATTGCTAATGCGTTTTGAAGTGTAGTACGTACTGCCTTCATTAACTCATAGCGAGCTTTACTTAATTCTAAGTTGTCTTGATTTAATACTTTTTCTGCATTGTAGAAGCTGTGTAATGCTGCTGCTAATTCAAATGCATAGCTTGTAATGCGGTGTGGCAGACGTTTTTGCGCTGCATCCGCAACTACAGCTGGGAATTCACCAAGTTTTTTCAGTAACTCTACTTCTTTCTCAGAAGTAACAAGTTTGTAGTTCACGTCTCCGCCTGTAGCTAATCCTAACTCTTCACCTTGACGAAGGATACTGCATACGCGAGCATGAGCATACTGTGCATAGTATACTGGGTTTTCATTAGATTTTGATACAGCTAAGTCCATATCGAAGTCTAAATGAGAATCACCGCTACGCATTGCGAAGAAGTAACGCATTGCGTCCACGCCTACTTCTTCCATAAGCTCACGAAGTGTAACTGCTTTACCTGTACGCTTACTCATCTTCATTTTTTCACCATTTTGGTACAGTTGTACCATTTGGATAATTTCTACTTCAAGTGTTTCTTTATCGTAACCAAGCGCTTGAATAGCAGCTTTCATACGAGGAATGTAACCGTGGTGGTCAGCACCCCAAATGTTGATTAACTTATCGAAACCACGCTCTAATTTATCACGGTGGTAAGCGATGTCTGGCGTTAAGTATGTGTAAGAACCGTCGTTTTTAATTAATACACGGTTCTTGTCGTCACCGTAAGTCATAGAACGGAACCAAGTTGCGCCGCCTTCTTCAAAGATCTCATCACGCTCTTTTAACACTGCAAGTGCAGCATCGATTTTTCCGTTTTTGTATAATGATGTTTCTGAGAACCATACATCGAATTTAACACGGAAGCTTTCTAAGTCTTTTTGAAGTTTTGCTAGCTCATATTTTAAACCGTATGAACGATAGAACTCATAGCTTTCTTCTGCATCAGCTTTTGCATAACGATCACCAAATTCTTCAGCTAAAAGCTTACCGATTCCAATGATGTCCGCACCATGGTATCCGTCTTCTGGCATTTCTTTCTCTAGCCCTAAAGCTTGCATGTAACGAGCTTCAACAGAAAGAGCTAAGTTATGAATTTGGTTACCAGCGTCATTAATGTAGTACTCACGAGATACATCGTACCCTGCTTTTGCTAATACGTTACATAACGTGTCACCCACTGCCGCACCACGTGCATGTCCTAAGTGAAGGTCACCTGTTGGGTTTGCAGATACGAACTCAATTTGTACTTTTTCACCTTTACCAGTATTCGTTTCACCGTAAGCTTCGCCAGCGTTAACGATTGTTGGGATTAAGTCTGTTAAGTAGCTATTATCCATGTAGAAGTTAATGAAACCAGGACCTGCGATTTCAATTTTTTCAATAGAAGCTTTTGCTTTATCGAAGTTTGCAACTAATTCTTCTGCAATCATACGAGGTGCTTTTTTCGCAACGCGTGCAAGTTGCATTGCCATATTTGTAGAGAAATCACCGTTTGTTTTATCTTTTGGAGATTCTAATACAACGTTTGGAATCTGTTCTTCTGTCGCTAATTCTGCCTTTAATACAGCAGCTTGAATTTCTTCTTTAATTAATCCTTTTACTTGTTCTAAAGAATTCATTATTTTGCCTCCTTCAAATTAAGTGTAATTGTATATCTGCCAGCTTCTTGTTCACTTAGAAGCAATGCGTACGTTAAGAAGAGTTGTCCTTTTTTCTTTTCATCCGACCATTTAAAAAGAACGTTATCCGTTTTCGTTTGCAATGCAAACGTACCAAGTTCACTCGTATACGTACCAGTTGTCCATTCACCTTTCACATGCGTTTGACGCATTGAAACAGCACCTGAACGCATAATGAGAACTTGTTCACCTTGAATTTTAATAATTGTTTTCACTTCGCCCTGTTCGTTCGGCTCTTGGAATGTTACATATGTACCTTGACCTTTTACATAGTATTGACCATTTGCTTCAAAAGCAACGGTTTCCTTCCTCGCCCCTTCACGGATTTCTGTTACGAAATGAACGTGTACCGGCAAGCCTGCAAGTTGTTTCTCCACGTCTTGCACACCCTTCACATGTTATAGATATTAAATATTACTTATAATAAATCACTTTTCCTATCATATCAAAAAAAACCTCTGTCTGTCTGCTGAAAAATCAGGAAAACTCCTTTTCAAAAAATAATTCACTTTCACTTTATTTCATATGATAAAATATTTTTTAAATCTAAATATTCTTTCATTTAAAGAGGTGAGTTAAGTGCTACCAACAAAATTGAAAAAAGGTGATGAAATTAGAGTCATTTCACCATCTTGTAGTTTAAGTATTGTCTCAAATACGAACCAAGAGCTTGCTATAAAAAGATTAACTGACATGGGCTTTCAAGTTACATTCTCAACATATGCTGATGAGATCGATCGATTTGCTTCTTCTTCCATTTCTTCACGCATTCAAGACCTCCATGAAGCATTTAGAGACCCGAATGTAAAGGCCATTTTAACGACACTTGGCGGATACAACTCTAATGGTTTATTGAAACATCTCGATTATGATTTAATTCGAGAAAATCCAAAGTTTTTCTGTGGCTATTCTGATATTACCGCTTTAAATAATGCCATCTACGCAAAAACAGGACTCGTTACATATTCAGGACCCCATTTCTCTTCATTTGGAATGGAAAAAGGTCTCGAATATACGACTGATTACTTTTTAAAAAGCTTAACTTCTAATGAGCCTATTGAAGTCCTGCCATCTGAAAAATGGAGCGATGATTCTTGGTACATCGATCAGGAAAATCGAGAGTTCATTAAAAATGAAGGATACGTTTCCATTCACGAAGGCGAAGCAACTGGAGTGATTATCGGTGGTAATATGAGCACATTGAATTTACTACAAGGTACACCGTATATGCCAAATTTACAGGATAAAATTTTATTTCTTGAAGAGGATAGTTTAACTGGAACAGCTACTCTTAAAACTTTTGATCGTTATTTACATTCCCTTATGCAGCAACAAGATTTTGAGTGCGTAAAGGGCATCGTTATAGGAAAGATGCAAAAAGGTGCAGAATGTACGATAGAAGACATTCAAGAAATGATCGCTGCAAAACCTGAACTTTCACATATCCCTATCATTGCAAACGCAAGTTTCGGGCATACAACCCCGATTTTCACTTTCCCAATTGGCGGACGTGCAAAAATCATTTCTAACAAAGAAAAGACATCGATTACCATTTTAACGCACTAAAAAAGGAGCGAATGAGTCGCTCCTTTTATGGTTTTTCTATTTTTTCCAACGCTTTTTGCGGAATTGATTCTTTTGAGATTTCAGCCCATCCTTTTCCTTGCATACCTTTTGCATAAATTTTTATAAATGCTCCCGTATGCAATTCACGGTTCATCATTCTTTTCACAACTTGTAACTTTCCGTCTTCTGTATACCCTTTAAAGGTATATAAGTATTCTCCATCTTTTTTCTCACCTTTATCTATAACCGCATAATAATCTTGTATTTCTTTATTTGAAAAGAAGTTGTCTACAAAAGCATGTACACCTTCTGTTTTTGTGTTTAAATAATATGCTGTTCCCCCTAAAATAATGGCGAACACAGCTAAAACTTTAATTACCAATTTCATAAATGCGCCTCCTGTTTGCACTTCTTTCTCACTAACCTTATGTCTATACATGTATTATACGAAAAACAACATACTATACTCTATCGAAACGCCTTACACTTTCCTTACATTATTGTAAGAGTTTTTCCCTTTATAGCAAATTCCCATCAAAAAATTTTTCCGTTTAACAAACTTTTATATTATTATTGAATGATACGAATTTTTATTACAAAAATCAAAGGAGACAGTTTTCAAATGGCTATCTTGCAAGGTTTAGCACTATTACTTGTTGTACTTTGTCTATTTACACTTTTTAGTTACCGTGCTCCTTACGGCATGAAAGCAATGGGTGCTTTAGCTAATGCAGCAATCGCAAGTTTTCTTATTGAAGCATTTCACCGTTATATCGGTGGAGAAATGTTTCATAATGACTTTTTACAATCAGTAGGAGAAGCTTCTGGTAGTATGAGCGGTGTCGCAGCGGCAATTTTAGTCGCACTAGCAATCGGTGTTTCACCCGTATATGCTGTGTTAATCGGTATCGCTACTAGTGGGTTCGGTATTTTGCCAGGATTTTTCGCTGGATACGTTTGTGCTTTCGTCGTGAAATTTCTCGAAAAGAAATTACCAGCTGGTGTAGAATTTTTAGCAATTTTATTTATTGCCGCACCAATCTCGCGCGGCATGGCTATGCTTATGGATCCGCTCGTGAACGCAACACTCGGTAAAATCGGTTCTATGATTTCAGTTGCAACTACAGAAAGTCCTATCATTATGGGTATTATGCTTGGTGGATTAATAACAGTTATTTCTACCTCTCCATTAAGTTCTATGGCACTAACTGCAATGCTTGGATTAACAGGTTTACCAATGGCAATTGGTAGTCTTGCCGTAGCAGCCTCAGCCCCAATGAACTTTATTTTCTTTAAGCGACTAAAAATTTGCTCAAAGAAAGACACAATCGCTGTAGCAATCGAGCCTTTAACACAAGCCGATGTTGTTTCAGCAAATCCAATTCCAATTTATGCGACAAACTTCGTTGGCGGTGCACTTGCTGGTATTATTACATCTCTGTTCCAGCTCGTTAATAATGCGCCAGGAACAGCATCACCAATCCCAGGACTTCTTGTCTTATTCGGATTTAATGACGTTGTAAAAGTAACAATTGCTGCTATACTATGTGGAATCGTTACCACGATTGTTGGATATATCGGATCAATCATATTCCGCAAATATCCAATTCGTTCTGCTGATGAAATTCGCGGCATTACTTCTGAAGAGAAGGTTGCATAAAAAAAGAGCCCCCCTATTCATATAGGAGGCTCTTTTTTTATGCAGCTATGGCAGCTAGAATGATTGGTGGCTTTGCTTCTTCCTTCGAGGCAAAAAACGCCTCTACGTCTAAAGCTCCATCCCCCTCACATTCTAAACAAGCCGCTTCCGCTTTTACTTTATCCAGTTACGCCTCCTAGACCCTTGCGTCTAAGAACCTTCCCTGCCAAAAGGTAAAAAAGCACCTTTTGCAGGAAAGAACCTTAGTCACCGGGTCTAAACAGTCGGCTTCACTTTTACTTCACCCAACCGAGCAGCATTTCCCGCACGAATTTGCTTGCTGCGACTGGTGTTTGATCACTATGGTCGTAGACAGGGGCTACTTCTACTAAGTCTGCTCCAACTACATTTATATTTGAATTTGCAATTGCTACGATGGAATCTAATAATTCTTTAGATGTGATACCTCCAGCTTCTAACGTTCCTGTTCCTGGAGCGTGAGCTGGGTCTAATACGTCAATGTCGATTGTGACATAAACTGGGCGTCCTGCAAGTTTCGGCAATACTTCTTTTAACGGTTCTAATACGTCAAATTTATATAAGTTCATACCTACTTCTTTTGCCCATTCGAATTCTTCCTTCATTCCAGAACGAATACCGAAAGAATATACGTTTTCCGGACCAATTAAATCGCACACTTTACGAATAGGTGTAGAGTGGGATAAAGGCTCCCCTTCATACGATTCACGTAAATCAGTATGAGCATCCATATGGATGATTGCTAAATCCGGATATTTTTTTGCCATTGCCTTAAAAATTGGCCAAGACACTAAGTGCTCACCGCCGAGACCTAGTGGAAACTTATCGGCATCTAAAAGTTTTGATACATACTCTTCAATCATGTCTAAACTACGTTGTGCGTTTCCGAATGGTAATGGGATATCACCCGCATCAAAATATTTTACCTCTTCTAGTTCACGATCTAAATATGGGCTATATTCTTCAAGACCGATTGATACTTCACGAATACGTGCAGGGCCAAAGCGAGAACCTGGACGGTAACTTACTGTCCAATCCATAGGCATCCCGTAAATAACTACCTTTGACTCTTCAAAACTTGGATGACTTTTAATAAATACTTTACCTGAATAAGCTTCATCAAAACGCATATTCTTTTCCTCCTTATGTGGAACTTAAGGTATCCCAACCTTTCATTATTTCTCAAATTTGGAGCGCATTGCTCCTCTTTCTCGATTTACCGGGTCTTCTGTTTCATAACAAGAAGACGATTTTCTTTACAGGAGTGTAAGTAGCTAGCATGTTCAAGTCTTCTGGACAAACACCTTAAATGAGCTACTTACACTTTATTTGTTCAATACGATTCTCTTACTTAATTAAATCGCCAACAAATTTCGGTAATGCGAATGCTGCATTGTGTAATTCTTTTGTGTAGTATTTCGTTTCGATTTCGTGGAAACGCTCTTCACTTACTTCTAATGGATCATGTTTTTTAGATCCAATTGTGAACGTCCAAAGACCACTTGGGTAAGTTGGAATGTTCGCAGTGTATAAACGAGTAATTGGGAAGATTTCTTTTACGTCTTTAAACACAGTTGTAATTAGTTCTGGTGTGAACCAAGGGTTGTCCGTTTGTGCAACGAAAATACCGTCTTCTTTTAACGCTTTAGAGATTCCAGCGTAGAAGCCTTTTGTAAATAAGTTTACTGCTGGTCCTACTGGCTCAGTAGAATCTACCATAATTACGTCATATTCATTTTTGCTTTCTGCGATGTGTAGGAAACCGTCTCCTACTTTTACTTCTACACGCTCATTGTCTAATGCACCTGCAATTGATGGTAAGTATTGTTTAGAGTACTCAATTACTTTTCCATCGATTTCAACAAGAGTTGCTTTCTTTACGCTTGGGTGTTTTAACACTTCACGAATAACACCACCATCACCGCCGCCAACAACTAATACGTTTTCAGGGTTTGGATGTGTAAATAAAGGTACGTGCGCTACCATTTCATGATAAACGAACTCATCTTTTTCTGTTGTCATAACCATGCCGTCTAAAATAAGCATGTTTCCAAACTCTTCCGTTTCAACCATATCAAGTTTTTGGAATTCTGTTTGCTCCGTATGTAATGTGCGGTTAATACGCGCCGTAATCCCAAAATGTTTTGTTTGTTTTTCAGTGAACCATAGTTCCATCGTACAATCACGCCTCTCAATGCAAATTTATAATAGGGACATCATTAATGTCCCCTAACAAAAATAAAACAAAACATCCAAAAAGTATAGTTAAAAGTAAAAAAATACCGAAAATATATTTTAGTCAGAGGGTTCTAACATATATATGAAAAAGGATTGCCCTGCAACAGGAAAGAAAACCCTTTCTTAAGAAAGGGCGTTTGTCTCTGCTTCTACTGGCTTTCGAACCGGAATTAAAATCATTACACAACCGACTAGCACAACAATTCCACCGACTAAAAACGGACTTTGCGGTGAAACAGTGTGACCGATGATTCCTGATAAGATTGGAGCAATTGCGCCACCTAACCAACGAACGAAGTTATAAACACCTGATGTAACAGATCTTTCATAAGGTGAAATATCCATTACATAACTTGTAAATAGTGCATTATTTAATCCGGATGCTAATCCTGATAGAACAATTAATACAATTTGTAACCACATAATTTTCACAAAGAATAGTGCGATTAAGAAAAGCGCAAATACGAGTAAACTGCCTTTCAACAATGTTTTCGGCTCATATTTACCTTCTAGCTTATGGGCTAAAATTGCAGAACCGTAAGCTAACGCTAATCCCCATCCGCAAAATACAAATCCTAATTGAATAGCAGATAAATGCATAATAAGTGGTGAATATGCTAACACAACGAAAAATCCGTAGTAATATAACATTCCTGAAATCGCACCTTGCATAAACGGTTTATACTTCACCAGGTTAAGTAATTCTCCCACGCCTGCCGCTTTACGTTTCACTTTTCGCTCCGGTTCTTTTACAAAAAAGAAAACTAAAATAAATGCTAAGAAAATTAAAATACTCGTCGCAAAAAATGGATAACGCCAAGAATGTCCACCTAATATCCCGCCTAATAGCGGTCCGCCTGCCATCCCTAAACCGATAGCTGCTTCATACAATCCTACCGCTTCATGAACTTCTTTACTTAATGCAATCAATAATGTCATCGCCGTTGCGAAGAACATCGCATTTCCTAATCCCCATCCTGCACGGAAAAGAGATAATTGAGCAATCGTTTGCGATATACCACATATAAACGCAAATACAGTCACAATCGCAAGACCAATCGTCATCATTCGTTTATCACCAAATCTCGATGCGAATACTCCAGCTGGTAACATCATAATTGCCATCGTTAAAATATATGCTGTAAATAACATCTCTACTTGCCAATGCGATGCACCAATCTTTTCAGCAATAATCGGCAAGATTGGATCGACTACCCCTATACCCGAAAAGGCAAGGAAGGTAGCCACCACTGTAATCAATCTCCCTAGTTTTTGTTTGCTCTCCATTTTGATTACTCTCCTTTTGTATTCTCTAAAAATGTCGCTGCGCGATGTAAACTATCTTCGAGTTCCGCCTTTACGCGCTGCATTTGCTCCATTTTCTCGTCTAGCGTTTGCACTTGTTTTTCAAGCATCTCTTTAATTTCTTGAATCACTTCGCGGTCACGAGGATTCTCACTATTTCTTCTTTGCTCCATTCTTTCTTTTAACGATAAGAAATGTTGCATTTCTTGAAGCGTAATCCCTAACACTTCTTTCGCTTCCACAATCCTTTTAATTCTGGCGATATCCTCTTCTGTATACAGGCGAATGTTCCCCTCACTACGTTCAGGGGGATGAATTAAACCAATTTCCTCATAATAACGAAGTGTACGTTTTGTTAAACCAACTTGCTTTGTGACTTCATCAATTTTATACATGTTTATTCCTCCCTTCACTCGATTATTACATTTTACGTTAACGTTAACTTTCGTGCAACTGTTAGACTTTTGTAAATGTTTATCCTATTCAATTGTATTTTTCCAAAAGCAGTTTCATAATGAAAGAAAAGAAACGATAAGGAGATTTCCCTATGAATAAACCACTTATTTTCGCTCATCGCGGGGTAAAAGGAACACATCCAGAAAACACGATGATTGCCTTCCAAGAAGCAGAACGTATTGGTGCCCATGGCATTGAACTTGATGTCCACCTATCAAAAGATGGTGAGCTTGTCGTGATTCACGACGAAACAGTAGATCGTACAACAAATGGCATAGGTCTTGTTTCTGAAAAAACGGTAGCGGAATTACAAGCTTTAGATGCTGGCAGCCATAAAGATCCTTCTTTCCATGAAGCAAAAATCCCAACGTTACGCGAAGTATTCATTTGGCTATCTACAACAAAGTTACAACTCAACATTGAGTTAAAAACAGATGTCATTCACTATCCAAACATTGAAGAAAAAGTTGTCGCTCTCGTTCGCGAATATCATCTATCTAATCAAATTGTATTCTCATCATTTAACCACGGCTCTGTTTCATTACTAGCAGAAATAGCTCCTGAAATCCCAAGAGCAATTTTATATGATACACCACTTGCTGATCCGATTGCTGAAGCAAAAAATAGAAACGCAACTGGTTTACACCCGAACTTTCGATTATTAACAAAAGAATTTGTCCAATTTGCACAAAATCAAGGGTACGCTTTCCGCCCTTATACAATTAACGAATACAACGATTTACAGACTATGATTGACTACGGCGTAGATGTCATTATTACCGATTGGCCAGCACGTGCCTTTGAGCTCCTTTCTTAATTAAAGGAGCTTTTTGTTTTCGAAATTTCATTGTTTAAAATAACCGAAAACCCTCAATACTAATACAATAATGTTTGTATTAGTATTGAGGGGCTGAAAAAGATGGATCAAACTATGAATCCGAAACTTAAAAAATATAAACGTCTTTTCTTCACCGTAATGTTTTCTTCTGTTCTTTTTTTCGTTTTTTCCTTTTTTGTTATTATTATAGTTGCAAAAATTATGGGACCTCCTCCTGTTGCCGTCCCGCAAACGAGTGTCTTTTACGCTAATGATGACACTGTTATCGGACAAAGTAATGAAATGCAAAAACGTTACAATGTATCTCTCAATGAAATCTCTCCTTATGTAAAAGAGGCGACACTATCTATCGAAGATCAACGATTCTACAAACATCATGGTTTTGATATGAAACGTATTGCTGGCGCTATTGTTGCCGATTTAAAAGCGATGGCAAAAGTCCAAGGTGCTAGTACGATTACACAACAGTATGCTCGTAACCTATACTTAGATCATGATAAAACGTGGAAACGTAAACTATTAGAAGCGATGTACACAATTCGCCTTGAAGTGAACTATAATAAAAATCATATTTTAGAAGGATATTTAAATACAATTTATTACGGGCATGGCGCTTACGGAATCGAAGCTGCGTCTCGTCTATATTTCGATAAAACAGCAAAAGAATTAACATTAGCGGAAGCTAGTATGCTCGCAGGTATTCCGAAAGGACCTAGCGTCTACTCTCCCTTTTTAAAAGAGGATCGTGCGAAAGGACGACAATCTCTCATATTAGACGAAATGGTAGAACAAGGTTATATTACGAAGAAACAAGCAACGTCAGCGAAAAAAGAGCCATTAACCTTTGCCTCATTAGATACGAAAAAAGTAGCAGAGATTGCGCCTTATTTCCAAGATGCTGTACAAGCTTCTCTTCTGCGTGATATCGGATTAGATGAACAAGCATTACAAAAAGGTGGTTTGCGTATTTATACAACGCTAGACCCTAAATTACAATCGGTCGCAGAGCAAGCTGTAAAAGATCACATACCTGACACAACAAACATACAAACAGCGCTCGTCTCTATGAATCCAAAAACAGGTGAAGTAGCTGCCCTTGTTGGTGGAACTGATTATAATACGAGTCAATTTAACAGGGCTACACAAGCCGCTCGCCAGCCTGGATCTACATTTAAGCCATTCCTGTATTACGCGGCATTAGAACGAGGATTCACCCCTGCTACGCGCTTAAAAAGCGAATATACTGTGTTCACTTTAGGTGACGGTGTTTCAAAGTATAAACCGAAAAACTATAAAGACTATTATGCAGACGATTTTGTAACAATGGCGCAAGCTCTTGCGGTCTCTGATAACGTATACGCCGTGAAGACCAATTTATTTTTAGGCGAAGACATTCTTACAAAAACAGCGAAGCAATTCGGTATTACTACCGCATTAAAAGATGTTCCGTCTCTTGCTCTCGGTACATCTCCTGTAAAACCAATTGAAATGGTTAACGCTTATAGCATGTTCGCAAACGGTGGAAAAGAAGTAAAACCAATGTTTATTCGCCGCATTATGGACCATGAAGGAAATATGTTATACGATGCTCATTTAGAGAGTAAGCAAGTTCTTGATAGGAGCAAAGCGTTTGTGATGGAAGAAATGATGACGGGTATGTTTAATAAAAAACTAAGCAGTTATGCTGCTGTAACTGGTCAATCGATGTTATCAAAGTTATCAAGAACATATGCTGGAAAGTCTGGTTCTACTGAAACGGATAGCTGGATGATTGGATTTACCCCACAAATCGTAACGGGTGTATGGGTTGGATACGATCAACCCAAATCGATTTCAAATGTAGCAGAACAAGGATATGCAAAAAGAATATGGACCGATACGATGGAAAAAGGCTTAGATGGACAACCTAAAAAAGAGTTTAAACAACCAAATGACGTCGTTGCAGTCGATATTAACCCTGAAAACGGAAAAATCGCTACAAAAAACTGTCCCATTTCAGTTAGAATGTATTTCGCAAAAGGTACAGAACCAACTGAATATTGTATGGATCATGTTGATGATAAAGAAGAATTTGAAAAGACAACTGAGGAAAAGAAAAAAACAAGTTGGTGGAAAAAATATCTTCCTTGGTAAAAAAAAATAGCTGACGGGCATCCGTCAGCTATTTTTTATTCACTTAATAATGCACTGCGCAATTCTTCACTAGATTCGTTCCAAATCGCTTCATTATGTTCTTTCAAGAACGTACCAAGTACTTTTTTAGATGATTCATCCATATGGTCAACCATAATTTGACGCTTCATTGATTTATCCATTTTGTTTACGTGCTCTGGAAGTGATTTATATCCGCGGCGAATTTCACGGTCAACTGTCATTTCACAAGCTGTTACACCTGCATAATAAGCTCCTGTCGCCGTTCTTTCAATCGTTACCCAAACAAGCCAAAATGGTTTTCCGTTTGGAACTTCATCTTTATTTGTTAAAAACTTAATACCCTTCTCGACTGTACTACGTGCATGCATTGCACCGATATCAACAAATGCTGTTTTCTCTAGTACATCGACAAATACAGGTGAAATATTTTCTAGACTTAATGCTCCAACACCAAAACCACCATGTCCATCCGTTGAATCATTTTTCACGATATTAAAACCGATTTTTTTCTTTTTCTCTGTCATATGTAAGCTCCTCCTCGTTTAAAGGCCGAAAATAGGCGCAATGATATTCTGTAAAAATATTAATACATACGGAATAACAACATTAAAAATAGGCTGGATTGTGTAATTGCTAAGCGGTGTAATAACAAGAATTAATAACGCTATCGCTCCATACTTTTCATACTGTGTCATTTTCGCACGAATATTTGCTGGTGCTAAATCCTCCACTACGCGATATCCATCAAGTGGTGGAATTGGTAATAAGTTAAAGACAAGTAAAACGATATTCAACATAATAAAAATCTGGAAAAATTGAGCTAATGTATCTGCTACTGCAGATGGGATTGAGTACAATACGCCAAATTTTAATAAGCTATACCAAATAATTAAACCGATTGCGCTTAAAATTAAGTTACTAATTGGTCCCGCAATAGAAACTAATATTCCTGCAAGACGCGGTCTTTTAAAATTATACGGATTAACTGGTACCGGTCTTGCCCAACCAAAACCAAGAATTAATACAGCAATCATCCCGATAGGATCTAAGTGTGCCATCGGTGATAATGTTAAACGGCCTTGCTTCTTTGCTGTATCGTCTCCAAATTTATATGCAACATATGCATGCGCAAATTCATGCACTGATAATGCAATAATAATGGCCATTGCTACCAACGGAATTTGGTGCAACGGATATCTAAATAACTGATCCATGCTTCATCTCCTCTTCAATATGTCAAAAAAAGAAAATATTTGTTTTTTCGATTGTTCTTCCCTATAATCCGCTATAATAAGAGTGTAACTTACATAAAAGGAGCGATTATATATGCCATACGTAACAGTGAAAATGCTAGAAGGACGCACAGAGGAACAAAAGAAAGCTCTTGCTGAGAAAGTAACAGCAGCAGTAAGCGAAACAACTGGTGCTCCTGAAGAAAACATTGTTGTTTTCATCGAAGAAATGTCTAAAAACCATTATGCAGTTGGCGGAAAACGCTTAAGCGACAAATAATTTCAAGTTCTTTCATAAGAAGCAGCTCTTAGCTGCTTCTTATTTTTTTCCTTCTAGTAACTCGATGATTCTCTCTTTATATTTTCCTTTTCTTCCATCTTCATAGATTAAATCATGCGGATAGAATAATTTTTGATCCCTTCTCTTCTTACCAGTAATCGCCTCAACAATATCCGATTCACGTGAAAGCTCTCTAAGCTCCCCATTTGGCATAAGAAGTAAGATTGGTAAACGCTCTTCTTCTTCACCAGCACGGTAAAAATCGTACGGTAAGTCTGATGTTGAATCAACTACTAAATAGTATTCTGGATCAAGTCCAATTTTTTTGAATAAGCTACTTAATTCCATCCAATTATCTAAACCGTGCTTATCTGTAAACTCTACGTATTTAAATAGGTTTCGATTCATAAAACGGCGGCATAAATCACTTAAAATTGGATCTTCTTCGTCTTGCCATACTTGGAAGTAATAATACATAACGTTCTCGTCTAACTTTAAATAATCCTCTACTGTTACTTCTTCTTCAAATAAAGAATAGAAATGAACCGGATGATTTTTAAATGTATAATACTTCTCGTGCAATGATTTTGCACGGTGTAAAATCTTCGTTAAAATGACTTCGGCACTGCGCGTTACCGGGTGGAAATATACTTGCCAATACATTTGATAACGACTCATAATATAATGCTCAACAGCATGCATACCACTATTTTTAATGACTACTTGATTCCCATACGGACGCATGACACGTAGTATACGTTCCATATCAAAGTTTCCATACTTTACGCCAGTGAAATACGCATCTCTTAATAAATAGTCCATACGATCTGCATCAATTTGACTGGAAATCATACTAATCGCTAATTTATTAGTAGATGTTTTTGCGATTACATCGGCCACCTTTTGCGGAAAGTCTTTATCCACGCGGCTTAATACACGGTTAATTTCCGTATCTCCAACGATAATTTTTTGCGTAAATTTCTCATGATCTAATGAAAATACCTTTTCAAACGAGTGAGAAAATGGGCCGTGACCGACATCATGAAGTAATGACGCACATAAACATAACAATCTATCTTCAGCATTCCAGTTCGGTCTGCCATCAAACACATCATCAATCATACGACGAATAATTTCATATACACCTAACGAATGAGTAAAGCGACTATGCTCTGCACCGTGAAATGTAAAAAATGTCGTTCCAAGCTGCTTAATACGGCGCAAGCGTTGAAATTCTTTCGTTCCGATTAAATCCCAAATAACACGATCGCGTACGTGCACATATTTATGTACCGGGTCTTTAAACACTTTTGTTTCGCTGAGTTTGTCGTTTAAATATACCACCTTCCGACATCCCCCTTTCTTTACTGCATTCTTACTATATATTATAAACGAAATAGGAAACAGAAAGAAATGAAAGACTATATTAATTGCCCTTATATAAAGAAAAAATCACTTTTACCGAAGTAAAAGTGATTTTTTCTTTATACATTATTTACCTAAAACGAATTCAGCAACTTCATCTAAGATCATTTCTTTACCTAGAGGGAAGTAACCTTTGTTTAAGTCTTCGTTTTTAATTGTAAATACGTGGTTATTTTTAACAGCGTTCATGTTTTTCCAAATTGATTCTTCTTGGAATTCTTTTAGACGCTGAGAACCGTCACCAGTTGTAAATACAAATAGGTAATCTGGGTTATAATCGATTAAAGCTTCTTTTTGTACTTGTACTAATGGTTTATCCGTTGGTGTACCTTTAACTGCTGGTAATTTCAAGTCATTAAAGATTACGCTACCGTAACCGTAGTCACCGTATACACGGAAAGCATTTGGATATGCAGCCATTTTCATGAATGTTGCATCTCCAGTTTTCGCAACGATTTTGTCATGTAATTTGCTTGCTTTTTCTTCATACTGTTTGAACCATTCTTTTGTTTCTTTCTCTTTACCGAAGATTTGACCTACTTCTTCGAATTTTGGACGCCATTGGTCTAATGGAGTTTTTAACATAACTGTTGGTGCAATTTTAGATAATTGATCATAGATCTTTTCTTGACGATTGTTTACAAGAATTAAGTCTGGTTTTGCAGCAGCTACTGCTTCGATGTTAATTTTATCGCCCCAAGCAGAGCCAACTGGTTTTACGTCTTTTAATTTCTTTTCAATATGTGCATCAATTTTTTCTTGAGATGTATTAGCAGTAATAATTGGTTTCATACCAAAAATTAATAATTCTTCTGTTGAACCACTAAGGTCAGCAATTTTCTTTGGATTTGCAGGGATTTTAATTTCCCCTTTTGCGTGTTGTACAGTGCGCTCTTCAGTTTTCGCATCCTTCGCATCTGCTTTCTTCTCTTCTTCTTTGTTAGAACAAGCTGCAAATAGTACAGAAGTAACGACTAGTACCATTGCTAATAGTGCCATTTTAAAATTCTTCATGTTCCCACTCCTTCTAGCTGTATTTCTCTTATAAGTTACAATGAACTATAAGAAACAAGATTAACAATTAATAAATATATATCGATTAATTGTTGCTTATGCCCCGTTCTAACGGGTGTTCAACTTCCTATTTACTAATAAGAAGCTCAACGTCCATTAGAAGCCCCCCTCTTTACGAGGGGGATTCTACTTATGCTTTTTTACGCAATTGATTACTAATCATCGCTAAATCATATGTTAAACAAATTGGTTTACAGTTTACTGGACATGGAACGATTTGAGCTTCAATCTCAAATACGTTACGAAGTGTTTCACTCGTCATCACTTCATCTGGCGTTCCTTGTTTCATTAACTTACCCGCTTTTAATGCAATCATATGATCTGAGAAACGAGAAGCATGGTTTAAGTCATGGATAACCATAACAATCGTTCTACCTTCTTCTTCATTTAACTTTTTCAATAAGTTTAATACTTCTAATTGATGCGCCATATCTAAGTACGTCGTCGGTTCATCTAATACTAGTAATTCTGTTCCTTGTGCAAGAGCCATCGCAATCCATACGCGTTGACGTTGTCCACCTGATAACGCCTCTGCTGGACGATTTGCGAATTCTGTCATTCCCGTCACTTCAAGTGCCCAATGAATGTAACGATAATCCTCTTCTTTCAACGTTCCAAATCCTTTTTGATGAGGAAAGCGTCCATATGAAACAAGCTCAAACACAGTAAGGCCAGTTGGCACTTCTGCAGTCTGTGGTAAAATTGCCATTTTCTTTGCGATTTCTTTCGTTGGTTGTTTCTCAATTGCTTTTCCGTCAAGATAAACAGTACCTTTTTTCGCCTTCAAAATACGAGAAGCCGTTTTTAATAATGTGGACTTCCCACAACCATTCGGTCCAATAATTGTTGTAATTTTCCCTTCCGGAATTTCAACTGTTAATCCATCAATAATTAACCCTTCATTATAGCCAACAGATACCGCATCAACTGCTAAAGTTGCCATACAAAAAGCCTCCCTTTATTTTGTCCTCATAAGTAAGTATATAAAATACGGTGCACCAATTACAGAAATAACAAGACCGACCGGTATTTCTGAAGTTGTTAACACACTTCTTGAAATTACGTCTGCGAATAAAAGTAAAAACGTCCCTATTAGTGCAGCGGTAGGCAGCATAATTTGATGTTTACCACCAACAAGGCGCCTCGCTAAATGGGGAGCCATTAAGCCGATAAAACCAATTCCTCCGGCAACAGCGACAGATGCACCAGCTAAACAAACTGCAATAAATAATAATTTACGTCTTTCTTTTTCTACATTTACACCAAGGCCAACAGCTGTAGAGTCGCCTAGGTTCATTACATTTAATATGTGCGCCTTACTAATAGCAAGTGGCAAGAAAATAATCATCCATGGAAGTACACTTAGTACGAACTTCCAATCTGTGCCCCACAAACTTCCTGCTAACCAAATCGTCGCAAAACGGAAATCGTTAGACGTCATCTTCATAGAAAAAATTAAACTAACAGCACCAAATCCAGCTGCAACAGCGATACCGACAAGTATTAATCTCGTTGATGACACGCCGTCTTTCCATGCTAGTAAATAAATGATAACTGCTGCTAATATCGCACCAACTAACGCGAAGAATGGAAGGATAAACACAGATAAAAATGTACCAGTCCCAACTTTACCGAAGAAAAAGTAGACGAAGATAACAACTGTTAATCCCGCTCCAGCGTTAATACCGATAATACCTGGATCAGCAAGTGGATTTCGTGATAACCCTTGCAAAATCGCACCTGACATTGCTAAAGCAGATCCAACTAATATAGCAATAACCATACGTGGCATACGGAATTCAAATAAAATAACAGACTGATCTTCAGCCCCAAGTCCAACCAATGACTTTAATACGTCCATTGGTGGTATTTTAAATGTACCTGTATTTAAACTTACTAAAAATACAGTAACGATTAATCCTACTAAAATTGTTAAAACCGAAACGTTCTTTTTTGTTAAGACACTTGTCCTCACATTTTCCCTCTCCCTTCGTTACGTGCTAAGTAGAGGAAGAATGGAACCCCAATTAGCGCTGTAATTGCTCCAATTGGCGTTTCAAACGGCGGATTAATAACGCGAGATAACATATCTGCACATTCAATTAACAGTCCGCCTAAGACCGCAGAACATGGAATAACCCATCTATAGTCTGAGCCTACAAGGAAACGAGTCATATGCGGGATTACAAGACCAACAAATCCAACCGATCCCGCCATAGAAACTGCAGAACCTGTTAACACAAGAACAAGTACTGTTCCGATAAATTTAATTAATGTCGTATTTTGACCAAGCCCAATCGCAATTTCTTCACCGAAGCTTAAAATTGTAATATACCTCGACATTATAATTGCAATAAAGAGACAAACAAGACCAATCGGTACTAACATATTAATACTTTCCCATTTCACACCAGCAACTCCGCCTGCATTCCACATACTCACCTCTTGGGCAAGGTTGAAATATAGCGCAATTCCAGATGAAATGGCCCCTAATAAAGCACTAATTGCTGCACCTGCTAAAGCTAATTTCACAGGCGTTAATCCACCTGGTGAAGAAGATCCAATTCCATATACAATGCTCGCTCCAAACGCAGCACCAATAAACGATGCAATAACGAACATTAAATAAGGTGAATTAGGGAAGAATGCATACATAATTGCAATTCCAAATACAGCCCCATCTGTAATCCCCATTAACGATGGGGATGCAAGTGGATTTCGCGTCATACCTTGCATAATTGCCCCTGATACTGCTAAAAAGGCACCTGCAACTACGCCCCCTATCGCTCTAGGCATGCGAAGTTCTTGAATTACGTTATGATGCGTAATAGAACCGTCAAACTGAAACACAGCTTGCCATACAGTCTTTAAACTAATATCTGCAGCACCAAACGAAATAGACAATGCCATGCTTAAAGCTAACAAAATTGTACCTACTATTAAAATAATAGAAGCAATGAGCGGTCTGCTCTTAATCTCTTTAACATTCACATCTTGCTGTTCTATACTCCTTGCGCTCGCTTCCATCCCTCAACCATCCTAACCAACAACATATATTTAATGAAATGAAATCTATTCTCAAATAGTAATAAAAAAATAAGCGAATCAACCTTTTCTTGATAATGATTCTCAGAATCAGACACCTTCTATTCTACCTATCGCTTCCAAAGACTGTCAACTATTATTTTGAAATACAAATTCATATAGGCCGAGACCTTAATAAATAGATAATACCTATATATCATTACCTATTATCATCACCAATTAAGCTTTCTCAGAATAAATCCTTCCTCTTCTGGGCATAAAAAAAGAAGAGTAATCTGTTCACTCTTCTTTTCCTTACTTATTTAACTTTGCTTCAATTTTTACAATTAATTCGTCTTCTGTTGGAGCCGCAACTGGACGGTTATTTACAAATGCAAATGATTTTTTACGACCAGGACCACAGTAAGACTGACATGCAACTTCAATTTTTGCACATGAATCTACTTTTTTTAACTTCGGAATTAACGTTTTAACGTTCGTTGCCTGACAATCATCACACACACGAAATTCGTTTCCCATTATATAACACTTCCTCTATTTTAAACTTTTCTCAAGTACATTTAAAAATAAACACTAAATGGTATTTTACCGCTCTTTGAAGCTCGTTGCAAGTTTCCCTATAAAGCTCTTTCCTCATATAATGCTTCATATTTATATGTTCTCCTACAGAAGTTCCCCTCATTCTTGGCAAAATTTATCCCGCTTTAACGGGTAGTAAGACTCCCACCTCAAAATTCAGCGAAAGCAAAGAATCTAGGTGGGGGTCGGGCTGCCCATAAAAGTCCGATTGGTGAAGGCTAATAATCAGTGGGGGATGAAGAAAACCCCCACTGATTAAAGTTTCACTTTATACCCTTCATCGAAATCTACTATATTTTTAAAAGCTTTGTATAAAAGCTCCTTTTTTTGCCCATTATAAAAATAGGAAGTTCATAAAAAGAAAGGGAGTTGAATCTATGAAAGTAAGACAAGATGCTTGGACAGATGAGGATGATTTATTACTTGCTGAAACTGTACTTCGTCACGTTCGAGAAGGAAGTACTCAATTAAATGCATTTGAAGAAGTAGGAGATCAATTAAATCGTACATCGGCTGCCTGTGGTTTCCGTTGGAACGCTGTTGTTCGCTATAGTTATGAACAAGCTCTTCAACTAGCAAAAAAACATCGTAAGGATAAAATGCGTGCTGCAAGCGGTGAACAAGCGAAAAAACGTTTACTTTATACACCACCAGCTTCAGAGGCGATAACTGATTATGAAGAATTCGTACAAGAGGAAGCAATTGTACAATATAAAGAAGCTATTCCATATCAAGAATCTACTGTTCCTGCTGCAAAAAGCTCTATGACAATGCAAGATGTTATTTATTTTTTACAAACAGTCGGATCTTCAAATATAAAAGTGACAGCTCTTGAAAACGAGAATACGAGATTGAAACAAGAAATCAAATCACAAATCCTTCGAAATGAAGAACTAGAAAAGAAACTAGAAAAATTAGAAAAACAATCTCATACTGTACAAGAAGATTACGAAACACTTATGAATATTATGAACCGCGCTCGTAAGTTGGCAGTTATGGATGACGAGGAACGTTCTCAAACATCTTTCCGAATGGATCGAAACGGTAATTTAGAAAAAATTGCAGAATAAAAAGGATGCATTGCATGCATCCTTTTTTTGTTACTTCACCTCAACCATATGCACTTCTTCTACGTTAGAACCTCTCTTTATATCTGGGAAAATCTTTTCCTTTGGATTTTCTTTAAAGGCTGCTAATCCAATCGTTTTTACCGGTTCATTTATCTTTGTATATTCAGCATCACTAACAACTGCATACATATCTGTATATTTACGCGCATCACCGATTACTACATTACCTTCATATTTCATTTTCTTTCCATCAATTACTACATCTTTTTGTTCCTCTTTAGCGAATACGATTCCCACTTCATCTGAAACAGATGGCAATGCTTTAATTGGTTCCACATCTTCTTTTACTACCTTTTTCAGCATGTTTTCTTTTACCATTTTTTCAGCTGTTGTTTTATTCATAATTAAAACCTTTTTCTCATTGACAGTACCGAGTTTTGCTTCAAATTTACTTTTGGATTCAATTTTATCTTTATATTGATCCATTGTTTTTTGAACGCCTGTTTCATCTCCGTACATAACAACGCCCTTTGCTTGGGGCGCAATCATATCCATAATAGAACAGCCACTAAATACGGCTGCTGACATAATCGCTACAAGTCCTAATTTAACTTTTTTCATTTGTATGCCTCCCAAAATCATAATTGCATCTCTTAGTTTAACCATCGTAGCTCGTTTAACCAATTCACTTTCCTTACAACAACCTTACAATTCAGTAAGGTTCCCTCTCAAAAACTAATTTCGTTATTTTTTGCTATAATAGAGATTGTCATTTTAAAGATAAGGGGTTAGTTATATGAGCAATTCCCGTTCCATTTTATCTCAGCCAGAGTGGCGTATTGTAGATCAATCTAGTTTGGGTCCAACATTCCATGCATTGCAGTCATTCGCAATGGATGACACATTATGCACAAGCATTGGAAACGGTCAATCAGCTGCAACAATGCGTTCTTGGGTTCATCACAATACAATTGTTCTTGGCATTCAAGATTCACGCCTACCACACTTAGAAGAAGGTATTTCCTTTTTAAAGGAAAACAACTTCCATGTTATCGTTCGTAATTCTGGCGGACTTGCAGTCGTACTGGATGAAGGTGTTTTAAATGTATCGCTTTTATTCCAAGAGACGGAAAAAGGTATCGATATTGACCTTGGATACGATACAATGTGGCATTTAATTAAGGAAATGTTACGCGATTACGATGTTACAATCGAAGCAAAAGAAATTGTTGGTTCTTACTGTCCTGGTAGCTACGATTTAAGTATTCGCGATCAAAAATTCGCTGGCATTTCACAGCGCCGTATTCGCGGCGGTGTCGCTGTCCAAATTTATCTATGTGCTACAGGAAGTGGCTCTGAACGTGCCGCACTCGTTCGTGATTTCTACAACCTAGCCATTCAAGGAGAAGAAACACGCTTTACGTACCCTGAAATTGTACCGAGCACGATGGCTTCACTTTCAGAATTACTTGGCGAAACCATTACAGTACAAGATTTAATGATGCGCCTTTTAAAAACATTGCAACAATTCGCTCCAAAGTTAACACCATCTCAATTAACAATAGATGAAATACCTTTATATGAGACGAATTTACAACGTATTATTGATCGTAACAATAAAGCACTTGGCTTAGAAAAATAAAGACCGTCGCTATTATAGCGACGGTCTTTATTTCAATTCATTATAAAATTAAAGTGCTTGAGCTGCTGTAATTAAAGCTAACTTGTACACTTCTTCTTCGTTACATCCACGAGATAGGTCATTTACAGGCATGTTTAAACCTTGTAAGATTGGTCCTACTGCTTCGAAGTTACCTAAACGTTGAGCGATTTTGTAGCCAATATTACCAGCTTCTAAGCTTGGGAATACGAATACGTTAGCATCACCTTTAATTGTAGAACCTGGAGCTTTTTTCTCAGCTACAGATGGTACGAATGCAGCATCGAATTGGAATTCTCCATCTAAAGTTAATTCTGGAGCCATTTCTTTTGCAATGCGAGTTGCTTCTACAACTTTTTCTGTTTCTGGAGATTTCGCAGAACCTTTTGTAGAGAAGCTTAACATAGCAACGCGTGGATCAATACCGAATAGTTCAGCAGTTTTCGCACTCTCGATACCAATTTCAGCTAAATCTTGGCTGTTTGGTGCAATGTTAATTGCGCAATCAGCGAATACATATTTCTCTTCTTCACGTACCATGATGAATACGCCAGAAGTTTTTGTAACACCTGGTTTTGTTTTAATAATTTGAAGTGCTGGACGAACTGTATCAGCTGTAGAGTGAGCTGCACCACTTACTAAACCGTGTGCTTTGCCCATGTATACAAGCATTGTACCAAAGTAGTTTTCGTCTTTAAGGATTTTGCGAGCGTCTTCTTCAGTTGCTTTACCTTTACGGCGTTCAACGAAAGATGCTACCATTGCATCCATTTCTTCGTATGTAGCTGGGTCATAAATATCAACGCCCGCTAATGTTAAATTCATGCTAGCAGCTTTTGCGCTAATTTCTTCTTTATTACCAACTAAGATTGGTTGTACTAACTCTTCTTTTGCTAAACGCTCTGCAGCGCCTAAAATTCTTTCATCAGTTCCTTCAGGAAGTACGATAGAAATGCCTTTTCCTTGAACTTTTTCTTTTACTGTTGTAAATAAGTTGCTCACGAATAAACCCTCCTACTTATGTTAAAAAAACTCTATCTTTAAGAATACTGCTTTTCCTCTCTATTTTAAACTTATAGCTCCCAAAAAATAGATAAAATGAAAATGATTATATTTTCATAAAATTCAGCCTAGAAATAATGCCCCTTTAAGCCTTATTCCCTCCTATTTTCAAATAAACTTAAATGTGACAATTTTATGCGCCAAAGCTTTATATAGATGATTTTAAAACTATATATGCTATAGTTAACGTGTAAAACTATCATTAATTGAGGTGAATAGAATGAGTGAAGCAACAACAACGTTAGATGGCTGGTATTGTTTACATGATTTACGTTCTATTGATTGGGCTGCATGGAAAACATTATCTAGCGACGAACGCGGACAAGCTGTGTCTGAATTTTTAAATGTCGTTGAAAAATGGAACGAAGTAGCTACTGCGAAAAAAGGCAGTCATGCAATGTATACAGTTGTTGGCCAAAAAGCTGATATTATGCTTATGATTTTACGTCCAACAATGGAAGAGTTAAATGAAATTGAGACAGAATTGAATAAAACAACATTAGCTGAATATATGGTTCCTGCATACTCTTACGTATCTGTTGTTGAACTAAGCAACTACCTTCCAGCTGATGAAGATCCATATCAAAACCCACAAATCTTAGCTCGCTTATATCCAGAACTACCAAAAGCAAATCACATTTGCTTCTATCCAATGGACAAGCGTCGCCAAGGTGATGACAACTGGTACATGCTTCCTATGGAAGAACGCAAGAAAATGATGTACAGCCATAGTAAAATTGGTCGCCAGTACGCAGGTAAGGTACGCCAAGTTATTTCAGGATCAGTTGGATTCGACGATTTTGAATGGGGCGTAACATTATTCGCTGACGATGTTCTTCAATTTAAAAAACTTATATATGAAATGCGTTTCGATGAAGTAAGTGCTCGTTATGGTGAATTCGGAACATTTTTCGTTGGAAACATTTTACCTGACGAAAAGGTAGAGAAATTTTTACACATATAAAGTGAAACTTTAATCAACCTTCACCAATCGGGCTTTTACGGGCAGTTAATCGCCCACCTAACCTCCTTGCTTTCGCTTAATTTTGAGGTGGGGATCTTACTGCCCGTTAATGCGGGGTAAATCGTGAAAAAAGGAACGAAATTCGTTCCTTTTTTTATTACCCTCTATATTTCTCTTCAAAAACCTTCTTTTCTCCGCAAATTTGAACAAAAATCGACAAATTCCTTTCAAATTCCTTACAAAATTGTAACCTTTCTATATCCAAATTTATGCTAAAATGGTACGAGCTACATGCTAATAACGATGCGAAGGTGATAATCTATATGAAGAAAATCTTGTCTATTTTACTAGCGTTTTTATTGTCAATTTCTTCCTTAGGAGTAACAACATCCCATGCGGAAGAAAAGATACACATTGAGGCAGCTGCTGCACTTCTATTCGATGCAGATACAGGAAAAATACTGCATGAACAAAATCCAGATGAATTGCTAGCTATCGCTAGTATGTCAAAACTAATTGTTGTTTATGCTGTATTAGAAGCAATCAAAGAAGGAAAAATCACTTGGGATACAAAGGTAAACATTTCTGATTACGCTTATGAAGTTTCACGTAATAATGAATTCTCTAACGTTCCGTTTGAAAAGGGACGTCAGTATACTGTAAGAGAATTATATCATTCTATCGTTATCTTCTCTGCAAACGGATCTAGTATTGCCTTAGCAGAACTTCTTGCAGGAAGTGAGAAAAACTTCTTAAATCTTGCAAATGAACATGCAAAAAAACTAGGGTTAAAGAAATATAAATTTGTAAATGCTACTGGGTTAAATAACGCTGACTTAAAGGGAAAACATCCTGAAGGAACGGATCCGAATGGAGAAAATTCCATGTCAGCTCGCGATATGGGTATGCTTTCAAAAGCAATGATTACAAAGTATCCAGAAATGCTAGAGGATACAAAACAAAGATTTAGAAACTTCCCAGATAATCATCCGAAACCAATTCGTATGGAAAACTGGAACTGGATGTTACCAGGTGCCGCTTTCTCTTATGAAGGAACAGATGGTTTAAAAACTGGTAGTTCTGATACTGCTGGATACGGATTCACTATTACAGCAAAACGTGGTGACTTACGCCTTATTTCAGTAATTATTAAAACAAAATCAATGGACGAGCGTTTCACTGAATCTCGTGCATTAATTGAATATGGATTTAATAACTTTGAAAAACAAAAATTAAAAGTTGATAAACACAATACAATCTCTGTAGTAAAAGGGAAAGAAGATCAAGTAACTGTTGCACCTGAAAAAGAAATAACAGTCATTGCGAAAAAGGGTGACAAATCACCTTACAAAATTTCTACTGAAGTAGATAAATCGCTCGCTGAAGGTGGACATTTAGTCGCTCCTGTTAAGAAGGAGGCGAAGGTAGGTTCCATCGTCCTAGAACCGACTGATAAATACGGATTTTTAGATGGAAATAAAAACATGAAAGTTACTGCGAAAACGACAGAAGAAGTTGAAAAAGCAAATTGGTTCGTATTAACAATGCGCTCTATTGGAGATTTCTTCTCAAACTTATGGTCTAAAGTATTTTAATGATGAAAAGCTAGCTCATGCTAGCTTTTTTTATTTTCCTCTCTCCATGTAAAACTTCGTTTGGTTGTCATATCTGAGTCCTTTTTCTCATACGTATGAACTAGTAATTGTTACACACTTCATCTAGAGATAAACCTCTTTCCACAAGGTATTCCAAAAAGAGAGGTGACACATAATGGGCGTTATTGCTTATAACGAAGAAGATGTAAAGTTGTTAGCTAGACTGATGCGTGCTGAAGCCGAAGGAGAAGGACAACAGGGGATGTTGATGGTCGGAAACGTTGGGGTAAATCGTGTCCGCGGAAATTGTTTAGATTTTAAAAAAATACGGAATTTACGTCAAATGGTGTATCAAAATCCTGGCGGTTTTGAGGCAACGCAAAAAGGGTATTTTTATCAGCGTGCAAGAGAACAAGATATCGCATTAGCAAGGCGAACGATTCAGGGACAACGCTTTTGGCCTGCCAACTTTGCCTTATGGTTTTTTAGACCTGAAGGCCCTTGTCCGTCAACTTGGTATAATCAACAAAACTCTGGTCGCTTCAAAAAGCACTGCTTCTTCCAGCCATCTGGCGAAGATTGTCCTAGCGTTTATTAAGGATTGATAATGAGGAGGGATTTTTGAATGGCACAGCAACAAAACCCGTATTACGGAACTGGATTTTATCAACCATCTGGAACTTATGTACAACCGCAACAAATGACCCCACAGCAACAGCAACAACAGCAAGCGATGCAACAACAAGCGGCGCAAGCTCAATATGCCGTTTCTCAAGGCATGTTACCATTAGAACAATCCTATATTGAAAATATCCTTCGTTTAAACAAGGGTAAGCAAGCTACGGTTGTAATGACTTATGAACGTGGTAGCTCACTCGGTACCCAATCATATACAGGTATTATCGAAGCAGCTGGTCGTGATCATATTGTAATTAGTGAGCCACAATCAGGGAAACGTTTTTTACTATTAATGATTTACTTAGATTATGTGGAATTCCCAGAAGAAATTACTTATTTACCTAGTCAACAAGCAACTTATGCTCCAAGACCATAAAAAAAGCTGGCATATGCCAGCTTTTGTTTTTTATAACCCTTTTACAACTGCAGTTCCGACTAAGATCCATGCTACGATAAAAGCTACACCACCAAGAGGTGTAATTGGGCCAAAGAACTTAATACCTGTCGTACTTAATGCATACAAACTGCCTGAAAACATAATAATCCCAGCTACCATAAGCCAGCCAGCAGTAGTTAAAAGTGATGATTGAATTTTATCCATCAATAAAGCAACTACGAATAGTCCACCTGCATGAAACATTTGATATGTAACGCCTGTTTTCCAAACTTCTAACATTTTTGCAGAAACTTTATTTTCTAAACCATGTGCTCCAAAAGCCCCTAAAGCAACAGATAGCCCTGCTGCAATACAACCTAGTAAAAAGAAAATTTTCATCTTAATTCCCCTTTTTTTACCTTTATCATAAGCAATTTTTTCATATAAGCCAAACGATTTATCTTCTAGAAATCAAATAAAGAATTACCGTTTGCACCTTCTTCTTTTATATAAACAGGTTCTCCAGAAACCGGCATAACTGGTTGAACTGTCGTCATAGGCTGAGATCCAATTACTTGCGATGGAATCTCAGGTTCTCTATACATAGAAGGCTCAGCTTGTTCATCTAATAATAAATCACATAACGCACGCACAACTAATAAATGCGCTTTTGATTGTTGCCCTTCACTGCTTTTTGCCTTTGCAATTTCATTCGCCATTTTATTTAAAATCTTATCGCTCGATATTTGCATTCCTTGTCACCTCTTACTTTGTAGTTCTTTCTCAAATTGTCCCAGCTTCTCTACTGAACCAAACACTATTATCATATCATGTTCTTGTAGTTTTTCCTGCCCCGTTGGATTATGTATAACATCCCCATTTCTCAAAATGGCTAAAATTGTTACATCAAATTGATTTCTCACATCACTCTCTAATAACGATTTATTAGTTAAAATAGAGCCCTCGCCGACTGCAATTTCTTCAATTACAAATGACTGCTCCAAGCCATACAGTACTGTATCAATATAATGAACTGTTAGCGGATTCGCAATACCTTTTGCAATATGAATTCCTGCCATGCTAGATGGATTAATCACCTTATTTGCCCCAGCCCGCTTCAATTTGTCTTCAGTTTCTGGTTTTTCCGCTCTTGCCACAATTTTAATTGCATCGTTTAATCCCCTTGCCGTTAATGTAATAAATACATTTTCGGCATCATTTGCAACGATAGCAACTAAACCAGCTGCCTTTGAAATTCCGGCATGATGTAACACTTGGTCTTCCGTTGCATCTCCGTGTACATACAAAAGTTTTTCCTTCTCTAATATGCTTTCATCTTTATCCACGACGACAAATGGAATTTTCTTTTCTTGCAATTCATGTACAACTTGAAGCCCTACTCTACCACAACCACATACGATAATATGATTTTGTAACTGTGCTATTTGTTTATCCATCTTCTTCCTCCGCACTGCATGAAATAAATTCCCTTCAACAATCATAGCTGCCACTACACCAATTGCATACGTAACAATGCCGACTCCAATCGGTATGATAAGAAGCGCAAAAACTTTTCCTGCCTGTGTTACAGGAACGGCATCTCCGTATCCAACGGTTAATACAGTAATCATCGTCATCCAAAATGCTTGAAACAAACTAATCTCTTCAATCATCATAAATCCTAACGTTCCAAGAATTACAACAAAAGTCATACATATAACTGCTATCCATAACTGCTTACGTGCATTCATATCGTGCTTCAACTCTTTTCTCTATCTACAATCTTTGCCAGTGGAAATGAAATACATATATACTAGATACGGAATCTATGAAAGAGGTTGATATAATGAAAACATTTCTTTCCGCCTTACAATGGGCGCTATTTATTTTAGCTGGGAGCCTTATCGTACCAATTAGCGTCGCAACTAGTTATGGTCTCGATGGCGCTGAAGCTATTGCATTCGTACAAAGAACATTATTTGTTCTTGGTTTTGCTGGCCTACTGCAAGCTATATTTGGGCATAAACTTCCCATTCAAGAAGGTCCTGCAGGTCTTTGGTGGGGAATTTTCTCCCTTTATGCAAGTTTAGGTGTCGTATTATTTGGATCCAGCAATGAAACGCTGAAAGTCCTTCAGTACGCTTTCTTATTAAGTGGTATCATTTGTATTATTCTTAGCGTTTTTGGATTCATCGATAAACTAGTTCGCTATTTTACGCCGACAGTCATTGGAACATATTTATTTCTTCTTGTCGCGCAACTTAGCGGGGCCTTCTTAAAGGGAATGTTCGGCCTTGACGGACAACATACAGAAGTACAAGCTAACGTATTTATTCTTTCACTCATTGTTATTTTACTATCCTTTTTCATCATGAAGCTACCTATTATTGGACAATATTCCGTTCTTTTCAGTATCGTCTGCGGCTGGATATTATTCGCATGCTTCGGATTATCTAATCCAGTAACGCCTGTGACCGATATAATCCGTTTTCCGTCTCTGTTTGTTTTCGGAATGCCTCGTATTGAATGGAACATGGCAATTACGGTAGTTTTCGTTACACTATTACTTCTAACAAATATGTTGGCAAGTATTCGCGTTGTCCAAAAGATTGTCTCTAAGTATGAAAAAAATGCAGCACCAGATCGTTTCAAACAAGCCGGCATTATAACAGGAATCAATCAATTGCTAGGAGGTCTTTTTTCAGCTATTGGACCTGTCGCCATTTCTGGATCAGCAGGCTTTATCGCAACGACTAATATTTATAAGAGACTCCCATTTATGTTAGGATCAAGTTTTATTATTCTCGTTAGTATATTCCCAAAGATTACTTCATTCTTTGCGGCAATCCCTGTCGCAGTCGGATATGCTGCCATTTATCCTGTATTTGCAAGCATGATTGGTCTTGCCTTTCGCGAATACGAAACAGTGCAGAATAAAGAACGATTATTTAAAGTAGCAGGTCTTTCAATCTTTACAGGAGTTGGAGTTATGTTTGTTCCAGCAGGGGCATTTTCTACGCTCCCACCATTTTTAGCATCGTTTTTAAGTAACGGTCTCGTTCTTGGATCTGTAATGGCAATTTTGCTTGAAATACTATTTTCTCGTTCAACAGAAAAACAACCATCGTAAATTGGAAAACTTCCATTATTGCACTCTATCTTTAGAGTTGTTACGATAATGATAAAGTGAGAGCTAATCAAGCATTAGCGGTATAAATTATCATGGGCAACATGCTCATGGTAATTTATACTAACAATATAGAACTTTTCCTAACTTCATATGAAGAAGTTCGATGTCTTACTATATATTCCCCAATATCTTCATAAAACTTTATTTCTATTTCAACAAAGAGAGGAATTTTCAATATGACTTATAAAATGATTGTTTTAGATTTAGATGATACTTTATTACGTGACGACCATACCATTTCACCTCGTACGAAAGAAGCCCTAATGACTGCACAAGAACAAGGTGTAAAAGTTGTACTTGCTTCTGGACGTCCAACTTTTGGTATGCGCAATGTAGCGAAAGAACTTCGTTTAGAAGAATACGGCAGTTTCATTCTATCTTTTAATGGCGCAAAAATTATTAACTGTAAAACAAACGAGGAAATCTTTAGTAGTACGCTATCTCCTGAAATCGTTCACAACCTATTTGAAATTAGTAAAACTGAAGATGTATGGATTCATACTTATATGGGCGATGATATCGTAACGGAAGAAAATAATCCTTATACTGAAATCGAGGGCGATATTACTGGTATGCCAATTGTTGTAGTGGATGACTTTAAAGCTGCTGTTCAAGAGCCTGTAGTAAAAGTATTAATGAATAAAGAGGCTGAACGCCTTGTTGTAGTAGAAAAGAAACTACAAAAACAACTAGAAGGCCAATTAAGTGTTATGCGTTCTAAACCATTCTTCTTAGAATTTACTGAAGCTGGTGTTACAAAAGGAACGAGCTTAAACAAACTGATCCAAAAGCTTGGCATTGAGCGTGAAGAAGTTATCGCAATGGGCGATAGCTATAATGACCAAGCGATGATTGAATTTGCTGGTCTTGGTGTTGCAATGGGCAATGCACCAGATGATATTAAAGAAATTGCAAACTACGTAACAGATACAAATATGAACGATGGCGTTGCAAAAGTAGTTGAGAAATTTGTACTAAAAAACGAAGTACTTGCTTAATAGTTTCATTCACAAAACCTATTTGAAGTCAAATACTTCAAATAGGTTTTTATTTAAATTACCACGTTTTTGTGACTATATTTTGAACTTTGCACTATTCTCGTAGTGTAAACTTTCTTTTTGTATATAATGAAACAAAATAGACTATTTTATTTTGAAAAAGAATACAAATTTACTATATACAAGCATACGTTAAAGGAGGCTATTTCATGTTATCTACACCAATCGGACGATTAAGAGCAATCGGCTTAATTGAGGGGATTTCTTTCCTATTACTATTATTTGTAGCAATGCCATTAAAATATTTCGCAGGATTTGCAACAGCTGTTAAAATTACAGGTATGGCTCATGGTGTTTTATTTATTCTATTCATCTTTGCGGTAATTCAAGTAACAATCGTACACCGCAAATCAATTGCATGGGCACTTGGGGCATTCGTTTCATCAATTATCCCATTCGGTACATTTGTACTAGATGCAAAATTAAAGAACGAACAACAATAATAAAAAGGTAGTTAACAACTGTTAACTACCTTTTCTATTTATAGATTTGGTATTTCCCAATCAATTTCTCTCTCGTCCATATTAGCTAAAATCGTATTTACTTTAGAGTATGGCTTACTACCAAAAAAACCACGTCTTGCTGATAGTGGGCTTGGATGTACAGATTCGATAATATGATGCTTCGTATTCGTAATTAACTTTTTCTTCGCCTGTGCATGACGTCCCCACAATATGAAAATAACTGGGTTTTCACGTTCATTTAATAGCTCAATTACACGATCCGTGAAATGCTCCCATCCTTTTCCTTTATGAGAATTCGCCTCACCTTGACGAACTGTTAATACCGTATTTAATAATAAAACTCCTTGTTCTGCCCACTTTACTAAATAACCGTTATTCGGGATTTCATAACCATATTCATCTCGGAGTTCTTTATACATATTTAACAATGACGGTGGCGTTTTAATGCCGGGTTGTACCGAAAAACTTAAACCATGCGCTTGATCCGGTCCGTGGTATGGATCTTGTCCTAAGATAACGACCTTTGTATTTGCATAACTTGTATACTCTATAGCGCTAAAAATATTTTCTAGTTTCGGATACACAACATGTGTACTGTACTCTTCTTTCAAAAAATCAACCAGCTTGTGATAATATTCTTTCTCAAATTCTGGTGCCAATAAAGAACCCCAATCATTTTTTAAAGCATTTTTCATACTTTCACTTCCCGTCCAATTAATTCACCATATCCTGCTTTGTAAATACTACAAACGAAATAATAAGGGACACAACGGCCCAAACAGTTAAATTCATTAAAGAAAACCCCATCGATAAACCTTGTAATGCAGGTAATTTTCCTGATAGATAATCTGTTAATGATAAATTCACACTAAAAATATATTTCGCACCTTCCCAAGATGTTGCGAATGAGCTCAAAATGCCACCTGCAATTAATGCGGCTAACATAACACCCATACCAGCTGGTGTATTTCTAATTAAAACAGAAACCATAAATGATATAGTTCCGACAACGATAGCAACAAACCAAGCTAATCCATACGCCATCAAAATATATTGCCACTGCGGAATAAGATGCACAAAATTCGTATTTAACGTTTCCTTATCGATAACAAAACCTGTTAAAACAGGTAAATTCCATCCTGAGTATCCAAATACAAGACCTGATAATACGTAAGCAAACAGACCGACAAGTAACAGTATGAGTGAAATGAAAAATAACATCGTCACGTACTTACTAAGGAGTATTTTCCAGCGCCGAATCGGCCGCGTAAGTAGCATCTTCATCGTTCCATCACTTCGTTCTCCTGAAACAATATCAATAGCAACAATCATTACAAGAAGCGGAATAAACAATGTAATTCCTTGCTCAATAAACGCCCTTACAAAAGTCGGTGCGCCTGGTGCCATCGGGTTAATATCGTGATCTAAATAATATTGTTGCTGCTCCACTCTTACCTTCAGCCAATCCCGCCATTCTTCTGGTAGTCTAGAATTGTTCAAGCGGTTTTGAGAATCAACAATTTGTTGTTGCAGCGAAACTTTCCAATCCGTTGTACCTAGCCTTTTTTGTGTCGTTTCTACTTCACGATACTGCGCATACACAAAAAGCGGGATTAAGATTGCTAAAATAAGCATGACAACAAAAATACGTTTCTTACGATAAATTTTCTCCGATTCATTTAAAACTAGATTCGCAAATTCACGCATGCTGCTCACCCCTTGTGAGTTCAATAAATAAATCTTCTAGCGTAAATACAAGCTCCTTAACACTATGTACATCTATCTCGTTTTCTACAAAATGTTTATTCCAATTACTTATAGATGCGACATCCATGCGGCATAGTAATCGATCATCTTCTATACTCACTTCTCTTACTTCCTCAGCATCTTCTAGCATATCTTTCGCCTTAGAAATCGGTGTAACAATCCATTCTACACGATCACTTGCTGTTTTAATTAACTCTTCAACCTTGGCAACTGTTATCATTTTTCCTTTATGAATAATAGCAACCCGATCGCATATCATTTGTACTTCGCTTAGCAAGTGACTTGAAATAAACACACTCATATTTTCTTCTTCCACAAGCTTATGTATAAATTCCCTAAGTTCTCTAATTCCAGCTGGATCTAAACCATTTGTTGGCTCATCTAATATGAGTAATTTAGGATTCCCAAGGAGCGCTTGCGCAATGCCAAGGCGCTGTTTCATACCAAGTGAGTACGTTTTTACTTTATCGTGAATCCTTTCATCCAAATGAACCATTTGAGCAATTTCAATAATACGTTCATCCGATATACCACCTAACATACGGGCAAATTGTTTTAAATTTTCCCATCCCGTTAAATATGTATACAGTTCAGGGTTTTCAACGATACTCCCAATTTGACGCATCGCTTCTCTGAAATTTTCCTTAATAGAATAGCCGCCGATAGAAATTGTACCTTCTGTTTCTTTAATCAATCCAACTAACATTCGAATGGTAGTTGTTTTTCCGGCACCATTCGGTCCTAGGAAGCCAAACACTTCTCCTTGTTTTACATCGAAGGAAATATTCTCTACAATAGTCTTCTTCCCAATTACTTTCTTCACGTCTCGTACAGAAAGTATCGTCGTCATTTTACCCCTCCTTGTTCTAGCTTTAATTTACTCACAACATTTTGAACTAATCGGTCCGCCATATATATATACCCTACTTCATTCGGATGAAAATGATCGGAGTATAATAAATCTTTCCCGCGGTTTTGGAATAAATCAAATGTCGGTGTAATATACACATTTTTATTATTTAGCGCTAATTTTTCTAGAGATGCATTCCAGTCTACAACAATGTTTGATGATCCTTTTAAATCTGCTACATCTTCAAAAGGATTGTATAAACCAAGCCAAAAAATAGGACTATCTGTATTTAACTTACGAATTTCTTCTATAATTTTCTTCGCTTCATTTTGGAACGTTTCTGTATCAGGACGATATGTTTCTAAGTCTATCTTTCCAAGTGATTCCCATCCTGGAAATAAATCATTTCCTCCTATCGTTAAAACGATTACATCTGCTTGCTTAATTGAATATTGAGCGCCACTACTCTCCATTTGTTTTAATAAGTCAGGCATTTTTGCACCACTAACAGCTAAGTTAGTTAAAGCAATCTTTTGCTTATAATCTTTTTGTAAATCTTCTTTCATTCGTCCAATATAGCCAATTCCTTCTTTATCACCAACACCGCGTGTTAATGAATCACCTAAACTAACGATTTGTAACGTTCCCGTTTTCTTTTTCTCTTTTGCCACTACATCGGTCTTTTTAATTACATTTGAAGCTTTCGGATTTAACACATCATTTACACCTGAAACAAAGCCATATGCAAATAAACAGAAGGATGCAATTGTAATGAGTAGAATTACTTTTACTACTTTTGATCTCATATCAAAACCCCTTTTAGCCCTCATAGATTGTCCATAATTATACCAAACGCAATTTTGAAAAGCGATTTTCACACCTTATCTATTATGTTGTTTCCCTATGTACTAATTCTGGCAATAACTCTACGTGCTTTACATCTATTTTCTCATCATTAATCTTTTCATATAATAATTCGAATGCCTTCACACCAACATTTTTACTACAATACGAAATCGTCGTAATGCCTAAAATATCTGCCACATCTTGATCATCACAACCGATAATCGTAATATCTTCTGGAATACGAATGCCTTGTTTTTTCGCTTCCGTTACCATTCCCGCTGCAATATGGTTGCAAGATACAAGAAACGCTGTTGGTTTTACTGACATATGGGCCCATTCCCTAATTACATTACGCCCATCTTCCACCGTAAAACAGCCTTTAAACTTCCAGTCCTCTATCGGCGTTACAGCAATCGGTTGAAGCGAATCCTCATATGCTTGTTTTCTTCTCTGGCTATTAATACTATTACTTCTTCCAATGCAATACCCAATACTTGTATGGCCAGCATCTATTAAGCTCTTCATCCCGCGCGAAAACACCTTATAGTAATCAATATGCACACTCGAAATGAAATTCGAGTCTATTTCTTCGCACATAACAATCGGACCAAATTTCGTATATTCTTCAAGCTTTTCCTTACTATTCGCCCGGGAACATATAATAACCCCATCAAGCTTTTTCATTTTTAACATATTCAAAATTTCTAATTCTCTTTCCTCACTATAATTCGTCTGACAAAGCATCATATTATAATTATTTTTTGCTGTTTCCTTTGATATCCCTTCGATAATAGCGCTATAATATTGATCATTTACGTGTGGTAATAAAACGCCAATGACATTCGTTTTCCCTTTCACTAAATGAATTGCATTCACATTTTGCGTATAATTTAAATCTTCTATAATTGCTAAAATTTCTTTTCGCTTCTGTTCATTCACATATGGATGATTATTCAGTACACGTGAAACCGTTGAAACAGATACCCCAGCAAGTTCAGCAATCTTTCTTATATTCGTCATCTCATTTTCCCCTTCTCTGCAAAAATTCTCCCTTGACCTGGTAAGCTTTCCACAATATATCCTTTCCTAGCAAATACATTTTGAAAGGATATACAACTATGCTTCGATTCAAATTAGAATATATATTTTTCATTGGCGGTCTACTCACCCTCGCCATCGGTATTAATATGATGACGACAATTACTTCCTTTGGACTTAGCCCTTATGATTCCTTCTTTATTGCACTATATCAAAATTTCGGGATAAGTATCGGTTTTTGGATTTTCATGATTAATTTTGCTTTTACTCTTATCGTACTCTTTTGGAATAAAAAACAAATTACGATCGGTACAATTGTAACGATGGTTCTTATTTCCCTTTTTGTTGATTGGATCGGTTCCATTACAACTATTATGGATGCTATCCGTTCTCTTCCAAAATATATAACACTTATTTGCGGAAATCTATTCGTTGGAGCTGGGATTGGTCTTTACGTCTCTACAAACCTTTGTGCAGCACCTCAAGAAGCTTTCGTTTTAACGGTTGCTGAGAAAAAGAAATGGACATTTAGAAGAACAGAAATTTCATTAGCGTTTTTATTTTTAACGTTAAGCTTCCTATTAGATGGACCTATCTATTTTGGAACAATCATCTTATCTTTTACAACAGGCTGGATTATTCAAGCATTTATTCAAATTGGTACGCAAATTTTAAATAGAAAAAAACCTATTAAGCAGGCCGCTTAATAGGTTTTTTATTAGAGGAGATGCTACTTTGCATCTCCTTCAATTCGGTAATTTGCTTTCAAACAATCTATTTCTTCATACGATTGCAATGTATGTAGAATATAATCATAATCAGCAAGAGACGCACGATGCGTTACAATTACAATTTCAGCTTTTCCTTTCTCTTCAAGCGGCATTTGAATAATCTTTTCAAAACTAACACCACGCTCAGAGAATAACGAAGTAATTTTTGCAAATACACCAATTTCATCTTTTACATGAAGTCTTAAAAATTTCTTCACAACAATTTCGTCTGGCTCTTTTAATACCTTTTTATACTGCGGGGATACCGCACTATTTCCGTTTACACCTAATCGAATATTTTGCATGACAGCTACTAAATCTGAAACAACAGCTGTTGCTGTCGGTAAGCTTCCTGCACCTGGTCCATAAAACATCGTTTCTCCAACCGCTTCACCATACACATATACAGCATTATATTCGTTTTGTACGGCCGCAAGGGGATGTGTATTTGGAAGTAGCGTTGGTTCAACTGTAACTTCTAATTTTTCACCATCTCGCTTCGCAAGACCGATTAATTTAATCGTGTAGCCTAAACTTTTACTGTATTCAATATCTTCTTCTGTAATAGAAGTAATTCCTTTTACCTTCACATCTCCAAGCTCTACATTTGTAGAGAAACCAAGGGTAGCCAAAATCGTCATTTTTCTTGCTGCATCTAAACCTTCCACATCTGATGTTGGATCTGCTTCTGCAAATCCAAGTTGTTGGGCTTCTTTTAACACGTCGTTATATGCTCTCCCTTCATCTGACATTTTCGTCAAAATAAAATTTGTCGTTCCATTTACAATTCCCATTACTTTCGTAATAAGATCTGAAGAAAGTCCTTCTACGATACTTCGTAAAATCGGGATTCCTCCAGCTACACTTGCTTCATAAAACAAGTCTGCTTTATTATCTTTTGCTACCGCTAAGAGTTCCGCCCCATGTAACGCCATTAAATCTTTATTGGCAGTTACAACATGCTTCCCGCTTTGTAAGGCTTGCAAAATATATGCTTTTGCATCATCAATGCCACCCATCACTTCGATGACAACGTCAATATTTGGATTATCTAAAATTTCATTTGCATCTTGTGTTAATAGAGTAGAAGGTACCTCTACTTCTCTCTCTTTTTCAATATTTTGTACTAGTACTTTCGTTACTTTTACAGGACAACCTACTTGGTGTATGAGTCTCTCTTGATGATCTGTAATAATACGAACTACACCGCTACCAACTGTCCCAAGGCCTAATAAGCCCACTTGAATTTCCTTCATAATACTGTCCACCCCTCAAAAATTGTGTTTAGATGAAATTATATGAGTAAAAAATCTGAAAAACAATGTTTTTTGAACATTCGGAAAAATATAAGTTAATCTTTACAAAGAAAACGTTGCCACGTGTTACACAATCTTTTTTTTATAATACATAAGGGGTTTCTTGATACACGTAATAATTCAGCCAATTAGAGAATAATAGATTCCCATGGCTTCTCCACCTCACAAGCGGTTTCTCGTTTGGATTATTATGCTTAAAATAATTTTTCGGCACATCAATATTCAACCCTTTTTGGCAGTCCCGTTCGTATTCTTGCTTTAACGTATCACAACTATATTCACTATGCCCGAGCGCAAATACTTGCCTTCCTTCTTGCCCAATAACAAGGTGAACACCCGCTTCCTCAGAGTTTGCTAATAATGTTAATTCTTTCACCTCTCTAATATCACTCTCTCTTACTTCTGTATGACGAGAATGCGGGGCAAAAAACAATTCATCAAACCCTTGTAACAATTTCACGTGTTGCTCACGGACTTCATGTTCAAATACACCGAACATTTTTTCCTTAAGAGGATACTTTGGAACACCATAATGATGATACAAACCAGCCTGCGCCCCCCAGCAAATATGAAGCGTAGATGTTACATTCTTTTTTGAATACTCCATAATACGTTTAAGCTCTTCCCAATAATCTACCTCTTCGAAAGAAAGAGTTTCAACTGGTGCTCCTGTAATAATCAGCCCATCAAATTTCTCATTCTCAATATCACGGAATGTTTTATAGAAACTCGTTAAATGTTCCTTTGCTACATTACGGGACAAATGTGATTCCATATGAAGTAAATGAACATCTAATTGCAACGGCGTGTTGCCAATTAAACGAAGTAATTGCGCTTCTGTGTCTTGCTTTGTAGGCATTAAATTTAATATAGCAATTTTCAATGCCCGGATATCTTGTGTTTCTGCTCGCTCCTTCGTCATTACAAAAATATTTTCCTCCTGCAACACTTTGCGAGCTGGTAAATCTTTATCAATTATGATCGGCATGTTCTTTGCCTCCGACTAGCGCTGCTTCTAAATCAGCAATAATATCAGAAACATCTTCTATACCAACCGATAAACGAATTAAATCTGATGTAACGCCAGCTAAACGCTGATCTTCAGCACTTAATTGTCTATGCGTCGTGCTAGCAGGATGTATAACGCAAGTTCGCGCATCTGCTACATGCGTTACGAGAGTTGCTAGTTTTACATTTGCGATAAATTCTTTCGCAGCTTCTAATCCTCCCTTAATGCCGAATGTTAAAACACCACTAGCACCTTTTTTCAAATACGTTTGTGCTAACGAGTAATTTTCATTACTATCTAGTCCCGGATAATTCACCCATTCAATACGTTCATGATTAGCAAGCCACTTAGCAACTGCGAGAGCATTTTCACTGTGACGCTCCATTCGTAAATGCAGCGTTTCTAAGCCGATATTACTAATATACGCATTGAATGGGCTCATACAGTTTCCGTAGTCTCTTAATAATTGAACACGTGCCTTCACAATATAGGCTGCTGCACCAAAATTTTGAACATAACTTACGCCATGATAACTTGGATCCGGTTCAACAAGTTCAGGATATTTCCCATTTGTCCAATCAAAGTTCCCTCCGTCAATGACAATACCGCCTAAAGAACTTGCATGACCATCAATATATTTCGTCGTAGAATGAACGATAATATTTGCTCCGTGCTCAAATGCTTGGCATAAATAAGGAGTTGCTAATGTATTATCCACGATAAAAGGTACTTCCAACTCTTTCGCTGCATCTGAAAACTCTTTGAAATTTAAAACGTTCATCGCTGGATTTCCTAGCGATTCTGCATAAACCAGTTTCGTCTTATCATTAGCAAGGGCCACAATTTCATCAGCAGTTAAATTTGGATTAAAGAACGTAACATCAATACCAAGCTTACGCAAACTCACTCCAAATAAATTAAACGTCCCGCCATACACTGTGGAAGAACAAAGCAGGTGGTCTCCGCTACTACAAATATTTAAAACAGCAAGCATAATAGCAGCCTGCCCAGAAGCCGTTGCAACAGCCCCTACACCACCCTCTAAATCCGCTAATTTTTGCTCAAATGCAGCTAAAGTAGGATTTCCAATACGCGTATATATATATCCTTCTGCCTCTAAATTAAATAGTGCTGCTAAATCGTCCGAAGTATCGTATTTATACGTTGTACTTTGATAAAGTGGCAAAACACGCGGTTCGCCATTCTTTGGTGTATAGCCACCTTGCACACAAATTGTTCCTTTTCCCCATGATTCTCCCATCTCTCATTCTCCTTTCTTTTATACAAAATAAAAAAACTGCTCCTTTCCTGAAAACAAGAAAGGAGCAGTTTGAAAACACGCTCTAAAGGCTCTTTCTTATCTCTCAGGATTTATTACCTGCAGGATTTGGCACAATTCCGTTATACGGCTGTTGCCAAGGTTTCATCGGGCCTGTCCCTCCACCTTTTCTTGATAAGACTATGCAATTACCGTTGATTTTATAGCAATAATTTCCTAATGTCAATCAGTTTTTCTGAATGTTCTAAATTAACTACGAAGAATTTGACATACATAACAAAAGAAATATATTCCATATTCATTTGAAAAAGACCTTTTAAAACCCACGATTACTATATAGAATTAAGTAAGTAGTTTAACTGTATACATTTCAAATTCTCACGAGACCTCAATATATTGAATAAGCAAACCTCTCAAAAAGATACTATACATATTCATTTCATTTCACAGTAGCATATTGAATCCTTTCGACATTAAAGCTTACATAACGGAGGTATAACATGACAAATACAAAGGATATGCACTATATACTCGTCCTATACGGCATTCTTTTAGGCTCTATAGTAGGAGCAACAGTCTGGCTATTTTTAGTTACAATAAATATCGGCATTCACTTTATTTGGGGATACTTACCTACTATTTTCTCTGCTCCTCCGTATTACACTATTTGTGTAACAACTATCGGTGGTATTCTCGTCGGTTTAACTCAAAAATACTTCGGCACATATCCACGTCTTATGCCGGAAGTGATGGGTGAATATAAAAAAACAGGTAGAATTGAATACCGTTTCGTACATAAATCTACTTTAACTGCGATTATCGTTTTAATATTTGGAGCTAGCTTAGGTCCCGAAGCAGCACTTGTTGGCATTATCGGTGGACTTTGTACATGGATAGGAGATCGCTTTACATTCGCATTAAAAGGAATGAATGAACTAACAGAGGTTGGAATTGGTGCTACTTTAAGTGTAATTTTTAACGCACCATTATTCGGTTATTTAGCTCCAAATGAAAATGAAGGTGAGCGAATTAACGAATTTTCTAAAGGAAAAAAAGCAATTGTATATTTAGCTACCACTTTCTCTGGTTTTTCCGTTTATTTATTACTTAGTAAATTCGATAATCGTGGATCCTTTATCGTTGATTTTGGAGAAGGTTCCCTATCTCTTAATGAATGGATTGCCTTTCTACCACTTGCTAGTATCGGTGCTATAGTTGGCTTCTTTTATTTCAAATTAGAATTCACATTAGAGAAATTAATCCATCCCTTAAAAGAATACAAACTATCACTTGGAATTATCGGTGGTATTTTATTAGGAATTACAGGAACTTTTCTCCCGTACACGTTATTCTCAGGAGAACATCAATTAAAAGATTTAGTCATTGAATGGAGCCATTTATCATTCTGGGTACTACTTCTTTCAGGGGTTTTAAAATTATGTATTACTGCCGTTTGTTTAAATACAGGTTGGCGCGGTGGACACATTTTCCCCATTATATTTGCGGGATCTAGTATCGGATATGCTATAGCATCCATTATCCCTATAGATCCAATTGCTTCGGTAGCCATCGTCACGACAGCAATTTCAAGTTATGCATTAAGAAAACCAATTGCAATAACATTACTATTGCTCATGTTTTTCCCGCTCAATTTACTACTACCGATGCTTGGAGCGGCAGCGATTGGTAATGCATTTCCACTTCCTAAAAACAACAACGCTACAAGCGAATAAAAGTAGGCAGTAGGGACAAAAGTTCCACTGCCTATTTTTATTACACACGTTGCTTCAATAGTGCGTATAACTCTTCAAAATTTTGCACTTCATATGTTGGCACAATCTCGCTATCATTTGATTTCTTTTCTCGATTAAACCAACAAGTATCAATTCCCGCTACATATCCGCCTTTCATATCAGCACTTAACGAATCCCCAATAATGAGCCCCTTTTCTGGAGCAAAATTAGGAATTCGTTCAAAAACATAATCAAAATACTCTTTCATCGGCTTTTGGAATCCTGTATCCTCAGAAACAAAAATATCTTGAAACAAGGCATGTAATCCTGCATTACGTAAACGTTTATCTTGCGTCTGAGAAATACCGTTTGTCACAATATATAAATCGTAATCACTCTGAATTTGACTTATAAATTCAAACGCGCCTTGCATGAGCTGATTTCCTTCTTCTAAGTAGCTACGATAATTATTTTCGAATAATATCCCATCTACCTCTTCCCCATATTCTTTCAACAAAATCGAAAATCGTGTATTTAAGACTTCATCTCGATTTATTTCCCCTTCTTCAAAAGCCTCCCAAAGGCGTTTATTAATTTTTTTATACTGCGCTTCAACCTCTCTAGTTAGATTAATCCCTCTCTCTTCAAACAGCATACGTAACGCCACTTTTTCCGCCTTTTGAAAATCTAACAATGTATCATCTACATCGAATAACAATGTTTTATATTTTTTCATAAGCCCTTCACACCCTCTTTTCTACAAAAATAAATTTACGTAAATCGTATCATTCCTTCTTGTAAACATAATAGGAGATATCTCATACTAAACAGGAGGTGAAAACATGAAAGTTAGCAAAAATAGCGAAGAAATCTCTCATTACATGCAAACTTCCAACTTCCATACCCTTTTTTCTTTTAATGTCTTACCATATGCTGAACTACACTCCTTTCAAAAGAAAGAAAGGATATGTAATGAAGGCGTTGATGTTCCTTATCTTTATTACTTAATTTCCGGGAAAGCAAAAATATATATGAGTCACAAAAACGGGAGGGTCTCCTTAATTAACTTTATTCAAGAACCTTCGTTCATTGGGGAATTAGGGTTAATCGGCGTCGAATCCGTTACGAAAACGGTGGAAGTGATTGAAGATTGTATGTGCTTGGCGCTCCCTCTTAAAGAATGTCAGCATCTTTTATTGCAAGATCCTATCTTTCTACAGAAACTATGTAAATTTATCGGCGAAAAAACAATTACCCGAACAGAAAGTTACGCAAAAAATAATAGTTATCCGTTCGAAAACCGGTTAGCGGCATTTATTCTATTAACAGAACAAAATAACAGTTATACAGAGAAACATACCGAAGCTTCGGAATACTTAAATGTCAGCTACCGTCATCTTTTATATGTATTAAACCAGTTTTGCCAACAAAATTACTTACAAAAAGACGGAAGGACCTATTACATACAAGATCGAATTCAATTAGAAACACTAGCTGATGAACTTAAAATATAAAAAAGCAGCATTAACGTTTATATGTTAATGCTACTTTTTTCGAGTGACGATTCTATTTTCAATTAAAATTTGCTTGCTACTTTAGCTGCTTCTTCAAGACCCGCTGTAATGATCTCTTCTGCTTTATCAGGGAATTGATTATGTCCTTCAATAACTACTGTTTCCATATTTGTTGCACCGAAGAAGCCCATCATGCTTGCTACATATTTAACAGCCATTTCTACTTCAGCTGCCGGACCTTCAGAATATACGCCACCGCGCGCGTTTAATAATGCAATCTTCTTATCTCCAATTAGACCAACTGGACCTTCTGGCGTATATTTAAACGTTTTTCCAGCTCGGTTTAAATAATCAATATATGTGTGCAATACTGCTGGGATTGTTAAGTTCCATAATGGGAAACCGAAAACGACTTTATCAGCTTCTAAAAATTGATTTAAATACTTATCAGCAACTGCTACTGCTTTTGCTTCCTCTTCCGTTAAATCAAATCCTTTACCTGCTTTGAATGTACCATTAATCATATCTACACCTACATATGGTAATTCTTCTTTATATAAATCAAGTTCTACTACTGTATCATTTGGATGTGCTTCTTTATAGTTTGCTAAAAATGCCTCGTATAATTTCACACTAACTGCCTGTTCCGCTGGGCGGTTGTTTGCTTTTACAAATAAAACTGTTTCCATTATTTTTCCTCCTAGTACTCACTCTTCTGTTGTTATATGCTTTCAAAAAAGGTATCCCTTGTAATTGTTGTTTTGTTGCTTACAAACATATTTTATCTTTATATCAAGACAATTTCGTCCTCACATAGACGTATTTTTCCATAAAAAAAGTCCACCTTCTAAAGGCGAACTAGGTCTTACGACTTTTGTCTTATACAATTCCATTTTTCACTGCATATAATGCCGCTTGCGTGCGATCAGATAAATTCAACTTACTCAAAATACTACTTACATGAGCTTTTACCGTTTTTTCTGTAATAACTAAAACAGATGCGATCTCTTTATTACTCATCCCTTTCGCTAATAGCTGCAACACTTCATTCTCTCTCGCTGTTAGCACATCCACTTGAATAGAAGGTTCTTCCTCCTTTTCTTCTACAGGTAATGTTTGAGAAAGAAGAGCATTTGCTATATCAGGATGTAATTGAATATTACCTTTATATGCGCTTCGAATCGCTTCAACAAGTTGATCCGGTTCTACATCTTTTAAAATATAACCGCTTGCTCCTGCCCTTAATGCTGGTAAAACATGTGCCTGATCAGAAAAGCTAGTTAATACAATTACTTTCACATCCGGATATTCTTTTTTAATACACCCTGTCGCCTCAACACCATCCATTTCAGGCATATATAAATCCATTAGTACAACATCAGGATTAGTCTCTCCTACTTTCACTAATGCCTCTTTCCCATTACTTGCTTCTCCAACTAGCTCTAAATCTTCTTGTGTACTTAAGAAAAATGCTAATCCTTTTAAAACAACTGTATGATCATCAACTAACAATACTTTTATTTTCACGAACTTCCCTCATTTTCACATCATAATGGTACGTTTATTTTTACACTTGTTTTTTTCTTATCACTTACAATTTTAATTGTTCCACCAACTAATTCTACTCTTTCGCGCATCGTAGTCATGCCAAGTGATTTCTTCTCTTTTATATCCTTTTCTACAAAGCCGCTTCCTTGATCGACTATTTCTAATGATACAGTCTTCTCCGTCACTTTGAAATAAATCGTCGCTTCTCTAACATTCGCATGTTTACTTACGTTATTTAAAGCTTCTTGTCCAATTCTCCATAGCGCTTCCTCTACTACGCGCGGCAAATCACGAACACCTGTAACTTGTTCCCGAATTTTCAATCCCAAACTTTCACCATATTGTTTTAAAGCTGGTAATAGTCCTTTCTCTAATCCTGCTGGACGTAGTTGCCAAATTAACGTCCTCATTTCTTTCAAGGCACCTTGCGATAACTCACGTATCTCATGCAAAGACTGATCTACCTTTTCATTTTTTCCTTTTAAGACAGCTTCAGCGCCTTTCGTCATGAAAGTTAATGAAAACAACTTTTGTGAAACAGAATCATGCAAATCTCTAGCTAAGCGATTGCGTTCTTCCATTCGTACAAGTTCTCGGCGTTTTTCATTTAACCTTAAGTTCTCTATCATTAACGATATATGATTCGCTAACGCTTGTACTACATCGATCGTATTTATATCAAATTCTCCATTATTCGAACTTACACTTAATACGCCAAATATATGATCTTGAATGTGTATGGGAATGGCAATAACTGCACGATTAGGATGTACGATATTCCCAACCTGACTCTTTAACAAAACAGGTTCTTCTTTTTTCAGCGCTTCCTGTGCCGCTGACTTCAAATTCTCTTGCAACTCATCTATCTTATACGAAGCTCTTACAGCAAGTTCATTTTCTTCTCTACTAAAGAATACAACTTGCTCCCATAGAAATAACTTCCCTATTTGTTTTACAATCTCCTCAGGCAATGCATTAAATTTATGAATCGTCCTTAAAGCTTGAATAAAACGTTCTAACTTTACATAATAATGAGCCCTTCTCTTTTCATTCTCATACAATTTTGTACGTTTTAATGCTGTTCCAATTTGGAACGCAACTGATTGTAATAGCACTAATTCTTCTTCAGAAAAATGCGTTTTACCCGGGCTAGCGACATTTAATACGCCAAATTCATCTTCCCCAGCTTTTAACGGCACTGTCGCATGATGCACGATTCCTTCTGTATCTCCCCAGTTATATTCAATCGCATTATTAATTCTCTTACATTCAATAATATTAACGGCTCTCTCTAGTTTCCCTTCCACAAATCGGTGTAAACACCAACAATTCCCCTCACACATCGGTCGTTTATTTTCAAATCTCAATCCCTCTGGCAATTGATAATCAATTAATTTCGTATATCTACCATTTTCATCCGCAAGAAATATCCATCCTGTCGTTAAACCCGTTACATTCAATAGTTTTTCCAATACAGCTTGCAGCACATGATATGTATCATTTGAAGTGTTCAACGTCTCTGCAATCTCTTTTAATATAACTAATTCATTGGTACGATTTTCTTGAAACATAACTCGTCTCCTACATACAATATTTTCAATAGCTCCTAAAATAAATCATCTATTTTTCACTTTGTACTTATTCGTAACATTGATATAATGGTGAAAACATAGTTTTCATTATATCACTTGAGGGGGCTTTCATAATGACATTAAATAAAGCACTTACTATCGCTGGTTCTGATACAAGTGGCGGTGCAGGTATACAAGCAGATTTAAAAACATTCCAAGAACTTGGTGTATACGGAATGACATCTCTTACGACAATCGTAACGATGGATCCACATAACGGTTGGGCGCATAACGTATTCCCAATCCCGGCTTCTACATTAAAACCACAATTAGAAACAACAATTGAAGGTGTTGGCGTAGATGCTTTAAAAACAGGTATGCTAGGATCAGTAGAAATTATTGAAATGGTTGCAGAAACAATCGAAAAACATAATTTTAAAAATGTAGTAGTTGATCCTGTTATGGTATGTAAAGGTGCTGATGAAGCATTACATCCTGAAACGAATGATTGCTTACGTGACGTTCTTGTTCCAAAGGCATTAGTTGTAACACCAAACTTATTTGAAGCTTACCAATTAAGTGGCGTAAAGATTAATTCTCTTGAAGACATGAAAGAAGCAGCGAAAAAAATCCACGCTTTAGGCGCGAAATACGTCCTAATTAAAGGCGGTAGCAAGCTTGGTACAGAAACTGCAATCGACGTCCTATATGATGGAGAAACATTCGATCTTTTAGAATCAGAAAAAATCGATACAACAAATACACACGGCGCAGGTTGTACATATTCTGCTGCAATTACAGCAGAACTTGCAAAAGGAAAACCTGTGAAAGAAGCAGTAAAAACTGCGAAAGAGTTTATTACAGCTGCTATCCGTTATTCATTCAAGATCAACGAATACGTAGGTCCAACACATCACGGTGCATATCGTAAATTCGTTGCATCAAAAGAACTTGTCTAATCTATAAACAAAAAAACCCACAGAGTTTATATATTCCCTCTCTGTGGGTTTTTTTATAAGATCTTCTGGTCATCTTATCTTTAAGATGCAGAACTAACTTGATTTCTACCATTTCTTTTGGAGTAATATAATGCATCATCAGCAGCTTGAATAAATTGCTCTGGTGATTCTTCATACACTGAAATACCTACTGAAACTGTAATTTTTATTTTTGTCCCATTTAACAATTGAAATGGATGATTTTCAACAACTGTGCGAACTTGTTCTCCCATACGCATTCCATAAGCTAATCCCTTCTTTGGTATCAAAAGTGCAAACTCCTCTCCACCCTTTCGAAAAGCCAAATCTGGAAATGATGAAATTTCTCTTAAAATACATCCAATTTGCTTTAACACTTCGTCTCCTGCAGGATGCCCATACGTATCATTTACACACTTAAAGTGATCAATATCTATAAGTAGTAAACAAAGTGAATCATTTTTCATACGCTTATTACTAATATGACGATTCATTTCTAAATCAAACTGTCTTACGTTTCCTAAACCTGTCAATGCATCTATCGTTGCATATTGCTTCATCGTTTGAAATAATTCATTGGATTGCAATACATAATTTGCGCTTATAAATGTGATATATGCTGCAACAACACTACAAACTACATATAGTGCTACTATAGACATATCCTTAAATAAAATAGAAAGTGGCACTACTAAAATAAATAAACTATATACATTAAACCAAATCCACCTTGTCAATGTAGAAGCTTTCATCCGCCAAATAAAAACAACTCCAACACCTATTAATACAATACTATAACAAGCCAATTCAGAGGCTAAAGAGTACTCAGTAAAAAATAATCGGGTAATTAAAATAATAGTAACTGTTATACTACTAGCTATCGGACCTCCGATGATAATTGCTAAAATAACAGCTAAATAACGTAGATCCAACATAATATCCTCAATATGTACACCAAAATGCATCAATAGTACACTTAATATTCCAGTAAGCATACCTACTACACACTTCTGCCAAAGAGAAAACTCTTCTTTTAACGGCCTATCTCTTAAAATCTGACCTCCAACAAAAATAAAGGAAAGAATAATTGTTGTGTTTACAAATAAGTCCCTTAACATAAAATAATCTCCCTACTTTTCTATCTATCCCTTTCCTTATTTTATTGTATACGAGATACCTATAATTCCCAAAGCTTTTTATTTATTTTTGCTGTTCCACGTGAAACAGCAAAAAAAGGGCGAAAATTCACCCTTTTCATTAACAACATCGTGATATCTTTCCGCCCTTTGCATTAAACCTAGCTTCTTGCGCTTCTGCAAAAAACTGTTTTTGACATATCACTTCTTCTTCTGGATGATGCTTTTTCATATGCTCTACATATGTTTCATAGCTTGGTACCCCAACAAGTAAACTAATAAAATGTTTCCTTTTTCTCCATACTTTCCGTAGTCGTTTAAGCATAATAGTTCCTCGACTCACTTTCATCTCTAGAAATATATGGTGCCTCTTTTAGCGGCATTGGCTTATTTCTTAATACTTGAATCCAAATTCGAATCGCAGAAATTAATACAGCGATTACAACTATCATAAAAATCCCACAAAGCGCTGCATCAATATAATCATTGAAAATAATTTGTTTCATTTGAGTGACATTTTTAGCTGGCGCTAACACTTTCCCCTCATCTAATGCTCCTTGAAACACCTTTGCATGAGATAGAAATCCTATTTTAGGATTTTCATGAAATAGCTTTTGATAACCCGCTGTCATCGTTACAATAAGCAATCCGACAGTTGGAATAAGTGTCACCCAAACATATGCCTTTTTCCCCATTTTGAACAAAATTGTCGTTCCAAGTAATAACGCAATACCTGCTAACATTTGATTTGCAATACCGAAAAGTGGCCATAATGTGTTAATTCCACCAAGCGGATCTACTACCCCTTGGTATAAGAAATAACCCCATCCTAATACACATAACGTTGTAGCTATTACATTCGCTAATGTAGAATCCGTTTTCCCAAATGGCTTATATACATGTCCTAAAATATCTTGAATCATAAATCGGCCTACGCGCGTTCCAGCATCAATTGTTGTTAAAATGAATAGTGCTTCAAAGAGGATTGCAAAATGATACCAAAAGGCCATCATGGCCGTTCCACCTATTACTTGTGAGAAAATATATGCCATACCTATCGCTAACGTCGGTGCGCCACCTGTACGTGATAAAATCGTTTGCTCTCCAACGTTTACAGCGAGATCTTTTAGTTCATTTGGTGTAATTGCAAATCCCCATGAAGAAATAACTTGAGCTGCCTGCGAGACATCCGTACCGATAAGTGCTGCGGGACTATTAATCGCAAAATAAGTTCCTGGTGTTAATACACAAGCTGCAATCATCGCCATCGCGGCTACAAATGACTCCATTAACATTGCTCCATAACCGATTGGTTGTGCATGTCCCTCTTGTTCAATCATCTTTGGTGTCGTACCTGATGAAACGAGAGCGTGGAATCCAGACACCGCACCACAAGCAATTGTAATAAATAAGAACGGGAATAAGTTTCCAGAGAAAACAGGACCTGTTCCATCGATAAATTTCGAAACTGCTGGCATTTGTAAATCTGGTGCTACAATTAAAATACCGATTGCTAATCCAACAATTGTTCCGACTTTTAAAAATGTACTTAAATAATCACGTGGTGCTAAAAGCATCCAAACTGGTAATGCCGATGCGATAAACCCATATACAATAAGCATAATAGCAATCGTTTCACCGCTAAATGTGAACATACTTGCAAGTGTTGGATGTTCTGCTACATACTGTCCTCCAATAAGAGACAGTATAAGTAGAATAATTCCGATTACTGACCCTTCACCAACCCGTCCAGGCCTAATGTAGCGCATGTACACTCCCATTAAAATAGCGATAGGAATCGTTGCTGCTATCGTAAACATCCCCCAAGGACTTCCTACAAGCGCCTTTACTACTACTAATGCTAATACCGCTAATAAAATAATCATAATGCCTAAAATACCTATCATTGCAATAAGACCTGTAACAGGACCAATCTCATCTTTAATCATTTCTCCTAAAGATTTACCATTCCGTCTCATTGAAGCAAATAAAATTACAAAATCTTGCACAGCTCCAGCGACAACTACCCCAACAATAATCCATATTGTCCCTGGTAAATACCCCATTTGCGCCGCCAAAATCGGTCCTACTAAAGGACCTGCCCCAGCAATGGCTGCAAAATGATGTCCAAATAATACCCACTTATTTGTCGGAACATAATCTTTTCCATCATTTAATGTATGGGCTGGCGTTTGCCGATTATTATCTAAACCGAATACCTTTCTCGCTATAAATCTACTATAAAAGCGATAAGCAACTGCATACACACATACCGCAGCTACTAAGAGCCACACGGCATTAATAGTTTCACCTTGTGATAAAGCTATTACACCAAAAGCACCTGCTCCTACTGCTGCAATAACTCCCCAAAGTAAAATCGACTTCAATGTTTTCACATACAATCCCCCCAATACTATTGCTTAGTGGGATTGTACTAAATTTTCTGAATATTTTATTTGAATCCTCCTTATCATGAAGGATTTTTAGTTTATCATGTTAAAAATTTCGCATTATCTACTATAATTCTATTTTATTTCGAAGTTTTTTCACGTAATTCCGACTAACTGGAATCGGTTGCTCATCATATTTATCTAAATACAAATTATATGTGCCATTATAATAAGGTTTTAGTTCTTGTACATATGACATATTAATTAAATAACTTTTATGTACGCGTAAAAAATCATATGCATTTAACTTATTTTCCAGCTCCTGAAGTGTATATGTTGAAATATACTGATTATTCGTTGTATAAATTGAAACTGTTTTATTCTCCTTATTTTTGCTTATATATACAATATCTTCAGGGAAAATATATCTAATCCCCTCTTGACCTTCTATCGGTAGTTTTCGCAAATAACTCTTTGCTTTCTCGCCGTGCTCTTTACACATTCTATATAAAAGGAACTGCAAATCTTCCTCACGAAATGGGCGTAGTAAATAATAGAATGCTTGAAAACGAAATGCCGTAATCGACTCTTCTATATCTTCACCCATAAAAATCAATTTCGTATAACAATTTACTTCCCGTAATAAACTCGCATATTCAAAACCAGTTCCATCTAGTAATTTTGAATTCAAGAAAACAAAATCTGGTGTATGCTTTTTCATGATAAATAATGATTCTGTTCCCGTATTCGCTTCAAAACATTCTACATTCTTTATATTTTCAGTGAATTTTTCAGCTAAACTTCTTCGCTCTTCTACTTCTTCCATGATCAGTAAAATTTTCATTTCTTCAACCACCTAATTCTTTTGTCCATATGTCCTGTTGTATACATTCGCTTTTATAAGGAATATTCCCTTTTTCTTACTATACCATTATTTATCTAAAAAAACAGAAAAAAGGGAACCGTCACGGTCCCCCCTGTCTTTTTATTCCATTATTTATTGACAGTAAAACTCACTGAATGCGAAAAAATGAAGCCGGAGTTTTACTGCCCCAAAAACACAATTGATGCTGGCTAGTAATCAGTGGGGGATAAACCCCTCACTGATTACAGTTTCACCTTATACTAGTTCTCGTTGCTTCGTTTCTTGCCCAAGTACAATTACAGCAACTACGCCAATTAAAATTGCTCCACAAAAAATCGTAAATATTAGTGATAATGAAGCCTGTGAAGCAACTAAATATCCTACTAATAGCGGCCCAAGAATACCGCCAATGCGTCCGAATGCCGCAGCCATCCCTGCACCCGTACCACGAATAACTGTTGGATACTGTTCAGGTGTATAAGCATATAATGCACCCCAAGCACCTAAATTAAAGAAGGATAATAACATGCCTGCTATGATTAATACTGTTAATGACTCCGCTACTCCAAACAAGTAAGCACTACAAGCTGTACCGATTAAATACGTAACTAAAACAAACTTACGACCAAGTCGTTCAATAAACCAAGCAGCCGTGAAATATCCTGGCAATTGAGCTAACGTCATAATAAGTACGTACTGGAAACTTTTTATTAAACTAAATCCTTTTAATACCATTACACTAGGTAACCAAAGGAACATCCCATAATAGGAAAAGACAACAGAAAACCATAGAATCCATAACATAATTGTTGCCCTACGATATTCTCCAGACCAAACTGACTTTATATTTTCGATAACGGATGGTCTTTTTTCAACCTTTTGGAATCTCGGTGAATCCGGTAAATTCCATCTTAAATATAAAGCATATAGTGCCGGAACCGCGCTCAATACCATTGCAACTTCCCAACCATATTTCGGAATTACAAAATACGAAATAAGGGCTGCAATTAGCCATCCACCTGCCCAAAAGCTTTCTAATAACACAACTATTTTGCCACGTTCATGTGCTTCAACGCTCTCTGATACTAATGTAGAAGCAACTGGAAGCTCTCCACCAAGCCCCATACCAATTAAAAATCGTAAAACAAGGAACATCGCAAGTGTCGTCGTTAAGGCAGTTAAACCACTACCGATAGAAAATAGTAATAATGTAATAATAAAGACTGATTTCCGCCCTATTTTATCTGATAGTATTCCAAAAACGAGCGCTCCGACTGCCATACCAATTGAATTAATGCTGCCTATCCAGCCCATTTCTTGCGTACTTAATCCCCAATCTTTTTGCAATGCTACCATTACAAATGAAAGCATTCCAACATCCATCGCATCAAATAACCATCCAAGCCCCGCTATTCCAAGTAGCTTTCGCTTCGAAATTTCTTTCACCTTGCCCACAAGAAGTCCTCCTCACACAGCTGTCTTTACACATCATTTTACATGTGTGAATTGTATAAGTAAAATACTTTCGTTCAAAAAATTCTCCTTCATCATTCCCCAAAAGTAAAATACTTATCACACTATTTGAGGGCTGTAAGACTCACGCCTCAAAATTCAGCTGAAGCGAAGAGTTTAAATTGAAGACCAACTGCCATTAAACGTCCGATTGGTGAGGTCTAACAATCAGTGGCGGATGAGTAAAATCCCACTTTATCCAAAATGGCCAAATAAAAAAAGTAGCGATATTCCGCTACTTTTTCGAACGCATGACTTCTTTTAAAAATTCCGCTAATACTAACTGACGGCGCCAGCGCGTTGGATTACTACATAATCTATAAAACCACTCTAAATTAATTGCTTGAATCCATTTTGGTGCACGTTTTACCTCTCCAGCCCATACATCTAAACTTCCGCCTACTCCAACAGCCATTTTCGTTTCTAAACGATGCTTGTTAGTTTGGATAAAGTTCTCTTGTCTCGGGAAACCCAGTGCGACAAGCAATAGATCTGGTTTTGCTTCTTGAATACGAGAAACGATATTCTCTTCTTCTTCTTGTTTAAAATACCCATCTTGTGTACCCACAATAGATACAGCTGAATACGTCTTCGTTAAATGATCTGCTGCAGCTTGTACAACATGCGGTTTTGCACCAAGTAAGAAAACAGATACCGGTTTATTCTCCTCTGATAGCTTTGCAAATAGATTACACATTAAATCAAAACCTGCTACACGTTCCTTTACAGGTGTACCTAACATACCACTTGCTTTTACAACTCCAATACCATCAGGTGTAATTAAATCTGTATTTAATAATGTTTTATGGAATGTTTCATCCTTTTTTGCACACATAACAATTTCAGGATTCGCTGTGACTACCTGAAAAGTATGAGTTCGCTCCAATTCTAGTTGTTCCTTCAAATATTGGATTGTTTCATCCATTGTCATTGTAGAAAAAGGAACACCTAGAATATCAACCGTTTTTACTTCCATGATTAACTATCCTCTCTATTTCAGTAAAAGTTTTTTATATGCATTATAAGTATCTTCATACAAATTCTTTAGCGAGAAATGAGTAGACGCATGATTATATAAACGATTTCCCATCGCTTCTAATTCACCATTCAACCATTTTTCATAAGCATTTTCTAACGCGTTTGCTAACGAATCTGCATCACCAATCGGTACAATCCATCCATACGTATCATCAACTATTAACTTTTTCATATCACCTACATTTGTCGCAATAGATGTTAAGCGCTGATTAGCCGCTTCTAATAAAACCAGAGGGAAACTTTCGCTATAAGAGGTTAACAAATTAATGTGTGCAGATGCATATAATTCTTTTGAATCTGTACGAAAACCTAGAAACATCACCTTATCCTCTAAACCCTTTTGTTTCACCATCTCTTTTAATTCTGCTTCTATAGGTCCATCACCAAGTAAGAGCACCTTCATATTTTGGATTTTAATTTTTTGTAACGCTTCAAATAAAATATCATGACCTTTAACAGGATGAAGACGAGCTACTTGAATAGCTGTAAATACTCCTTCACCGATGCCAAATTCACTCTTATCATAAGGGTTGGCTGGAGTACTATCATACTCAATTCCATTATAAACCGTACAAATTTTCTCTTCTGGTACACCTAGTTTTATTATGTTTCTCTTAAAGTTTTCCGTAATTGCAAAGAATAAATCTACCTTCCTGAAAGAACGTAAATTTAACTTCGTAAATACCCATCCTTTTAATCCCCTCTTCATAAAATCCAAAGTTGGATCACTGTGGACAGTCATTATCCATTTCGCTTTTATACCTTTTTTCAAGAGGGAGAGATAGAAATTTGCTCGTGCGCCATGTGTATGCACAATGTCAAATTGATTTTCATTAATAAATGCTTTTATTTTTGAAAGAATTGATAGGTCGTACCGAGATGATTGGGTAAAAACATGCACTTGAATACCAAGGTTTCTCGCCTCTCTAGCAATCGCACCTTCTTCAAATACCATTAATTCCACTTCTTCCTTTGAAAATTGAGATAAAAGTGAAATAATATGTGTTTTCCCACCACCTTCTTCTGCACCAGCATTCATATGCAACACTTTCATTTCTTACATCCCCCATTTTTTTCTTTTTATTTACTATAACAAAATAAAAGCTAACATTATGCTAGCTTTTATTTTTCTATCATTCAATTTCCAAGTCAACTATTAAATATGCCATGAGTAATACTAAGTAGAAACTCACTCCTGGTGCAATTAAAATATGACCAGCTATGAATGAGATACCTAATCCGAGAAGTATCGCTGCAATCACCATTGCATATTTCACTGTGAATATTTGTTTAAATTTAGTAAATATACATGCAATAAATTTAATACCAAAGTATAAGAATGGAATTACAAGTAAAATGAACCCTATGATTCCGAAAGAATAGAACCAATCGTGGAAGTCACGTTCAATTAATTTCGGCTGTTCTTTATAGTTACCAGCATAACCCATTCCTAATAATTTTTGAGACATTGGGGCTTCAGTATAGAAATCTTTATACATCTGTTCAAATAATTGACGCCCACTAAAGATAAGTGCTTGCGTTTCTTCTTTTTTCTCCGCTACTTTCTCTTTTGCTTT
>NZ_JAKUFT010000024.1:0-66769 GCF_022663605.1 Bacillus cereus group sp. BfR-BA-01379 | reverse complement strand
GATATTGTTACCTTTTTAAGTATGTTTTTTATTAGATTTTATACGATAATTAATATTCTTCAGTTTATATATATAAAGGTTGCTCCCCCTCCCTTTAGTCATGAACTGTTCTGGGCTTTTAATCTAGGATTTGCGACCATACTGGACGCACTAAAAAATGAGCAGACGAATGTCTACTCATTTTTCTTCATTCCATTTAAAAACGGAAGAAAAGATATTATACTAACTTTGAAGCTCAGCTGTTACTTTTACTTTAGCAAACCATGAGTTAGCTGTCTCTTTCAATACGTGATTCAGTTCTTCAGTATTCCTTCTTCCAATATCATTTAACCAATCACGACCTGCTTGTTCACCGCCTATAGCAAACGGTATAACACCGTCTTTCCAAGTTGCCCGACCACATAATACTCCGTTAAAGGTAGATCCGGAGTCTTTAGCAAATTTTAATGTTTCTTGAAATAATTTCGCGCTTACTCCGGCACTAAGGAAAATAAATGGCAGCTTAGTTGCTTCACTTTGTTCTTTGAAATAGGAAGCTGCTTTTTCTTTACTGTAAACAAATTCACCTTCTGCATATCCTTCTACATAGTTCATATCTACTGGAACTTCTACTTTTAATACATCTACTTTATATTGCGGTTTTGAGAACTCCTTCATGGCCTCAATCACTTTATACGGTTTTATTTTTGCGTATGCTTTACTTTTCACATCATCACTGTCAGCATCATACGTAACAATCTCTAAGAAAAATGGTATGTCTTCAGCTGCACACTCAGATCCGATACGTTCCATATAGACATGTTTATAGTTATTAATTTTTTCATCTTCATTGACATCATAGTAGAGTAAAAATTTAATAGCATCTGCACCTGCTTCTTTTAATCGTTTCACTGACCATTTTGGTAATAAATCCGGCAATCGGCCTACTTCTGATGCATCGTATCCAGTTTTTTCATACGCTACGATTAAGCCCGATTCTTTATCGCGGACCTTAGCCGCCGGCAGACCGTATTCAGGGTCCAAAAGAATCGCTGTAGCAAATGGTGTTAATTCCTCAGAAACTAATTCTTTGAAACGGATAATGCCTTCATCTCCAACATGACTTGCACCGCCAGACGCAATCATTTTTTTCAATGAACCACGTTGGTCAATAGCCAATGCTCCAATTATGCCATTTTCAGCAGATAAACGTTTTAGAGCTTCCAATTTATTTTTGGTTAGTTCTAACATCAACATTCTCCTCTTTCAATCTATTTTTCCAACTTTAATGAGATCAAAGTAATGTTTAAACTTATTCACATTAATATGGCCCGTTCCAGCTTCCATCGTATTTAACATTCCAGTAGTCATCGCTGTTTTAAGAACGCTCTCGACCGTTTGGGTTTGATGTAGTGCCACAGCTAATCCTGCAACTGTTGCATCACCAGACCCTACAGGATTGACCACTTCTATTTTCGGGATCGTAACTCTGTAATAGTCCTCGCCGTGCTTAACAAATGCACCCTCACTACCCATTGACATGATAATCCACTCAATCCCAGTAAATAGTTCATGGTTTAATACTTGCTTTAGATTTACCGCGTCCATGTTAATGCCTAACAGCTGAGATAATTCCGCTTTATTCGGTTTGATTGCGAATGGTTTTTCTTTATGAAGCATCGCTTGTTTCAAAGATTCCCCTGACGAATCCATAATTACTGGAATTCTATGTTTATGACAGATTTCTAACATTTGATAATAATAGTTAGTCGGTAACCCTTTCGGTAAACTGCCCGAAATTGTCACAAGTGAAGCTGTTGTAAGTAGAAATTCAAACTTTTCTAAAAAACTAAGCCCTTCTTCTTTGGATAATGTTGGTCCAGATTCTAAAATCTCTGTTTGCATCCCTTCATGAAGAATGGCAATACAATTTCTTGATTCTTTTTTGATTTTCAAAAAGTCATTTGGAATATTGACCTTATTTAATTCTTGAATAATGTATTCCCCAATCGTACCACCAAGCACACCTGTCGCTAGGACACCTTCTTCCATTTGAGCGATCACTCGCGCAACATTCAAGCCTTTTCCACCAGCAGTTTTATGAACCGCTTCCACACGGTTAACAAAATCTAACTTTAATTCATGAATCGGATAGGAAATATCGACCGATGGATTCATGGTGACAGATAGTATCATTGGTAATCCCTCTTTCAGAAATTTGTTTAAGCTTGAAAACGGCATACACCGTCAAGATAGGTAGCAGTTACATCCATCTCTGGCGTCATCACAATAAAATCAGCATCATATCCCTCGGCAATTTTTCCGCATTCGCCCTCAAGCTGCATACTTTTAGCTGGTGCCGTACTCGCCATATAAATCGCTTCCTCAGGTGTGGCAATTCCCCATTCGACGACATTCTTGACAGCATCTTTTAATTGTAAAATGCTACCTGCTAAACTTCCGCTTTCCAAACGAGCCATCCCCTCTTTTACTTTCACAGGAAATTCTCCCAGTTGATAAGTTCCTTCAGGCATACCCCCAGCCATCATACAATCGGACACCATTACAACCTTTTCTCTGCCGCGGACATTCATCAAAATATTTGAGGCCACCGGATGTACATGATGTCCATCACATATAATTTCGGCAAAAACACCTTTTAAATTCATGGCCGCTCCGACCATCCCTGGCTCACGATGATGCAATGGACTCATTCCATTGAAAGTATGAATAAAAATGGAAGCTCCTTTTTCTACCGCTTGCTTTGCTTCTTCATACGTTGCGTCACTGTGAGCCAACGCCACTGCAATCCCTTCCCCTACAGCATATTCAATACATTCCGCTGCCCCTTTCCTTTCAGGTGCAATCGCGATTTTTTTAATAACGTTATTTGATAATTCCTGCCAACCTTTCAACATTTCAACTGATGGGTCACAAAAATATTTCGTGTTTTGTGCTCCTTTATGTTTTTCAGTAAAAAACGGTCCTTCTAAAAAGATCCCTTTAATTTTTGCGCCTTGCACTTTCTTGTAATTGGCACCAATCATTTCAACGACGTTATTTAACGATTCTATTGAGGATGTTAAAGTTGTCGGTAAAAAGGATGTAACGCCGCAAGAAAGGAGTCCTACCGAAATTTGGTTCAGTCCCCCAAAACTATTGTCCATAATGTCATGATTTCTAAATCCATGAATATGTGTGTCTACTAGGCCAGGAGCAATCCAATTTCCTCTATACTCAATAATTTCCGCCGTTTCCTCTGGCCTGGCTTCTGAAAAAACACCGAATTTTCCGTCTTTTACTTCTAAAAATCCAGGACCCGTAACCATCTCCTCAAGAAAAAACTTATCTGCAAAGATAAAAATAGACATGTATGTTTCCCCTATCCTAGTTACTCATATTCGTAGATCGTAACACCTTTAACGACACGGTTTACGGTTCCTGTCGGTGAAGGTGTATCCGGTGTATTGCCTACTTTTACTGAAGCTAACAGAGAGACTGTTTGCCCAATCATGACAAAAGGTAAAGCTAAGTAGGCATCTGGTACAGACTGAACCTCGCTGCCGAATACAAATCTGTTCCCAGCATACTTAGTTTCTCCCTCAACCTCGATGGCACAAATATAACTGGCAATGTCATCCTGCTGCATTTCTTTTAACATATCTAAATCATATTGACGTGTATAAGGATGGTTAGAAACAAACACGAAAACTAATGATTTTTCGTTTACAAATGATTTTGGACCGTGTCGGAATCCGAGTGATGAATCAAATGCGGTAACAATTTTCCCAGCTGTCAGTTCTAATATTTTTAATTGTGATTCTTTCGCAAGGCCTTCTAAACTACCAGAGCCCAAGTAAATAATTCGATCAAAATCAAAATCTACTATCTTTTGAATGACCGCTTCTCTTTGAATGACACTTTCACCCATTTGATGGATTTTTTTCACTATCTTCGATTTTTCTTCTGTCGATATAGAATCAAAAACGAGTAATGCCGTTAACGCCATGCAAGTATAACTTCCTGTCATTGCAAATCCTTGATCATTTGATTTTTCAGGCATCAATAGCAATAAATTCTTTTCATTATTCACGGCCCGTTTGGCTAATTTACCGTCTTTCGCACAAGTAATCGTTATTTGATACAAATCCGTTACTATTTGCTCAGCTAATTGTACAGCAGCAACACTTTCCGGACTGTTTCCGCTTCTAGCAAATGAAACGAGTAAAGTCGGAAAATCCTTTTTGAAAAATTGGTAAGGATTTGAAACTAACGTTGTTGTCGGAATGCTTAGTACTTCCCACTGTTGTTCATCGGCTTTTTCTATTAAATAAGGGGTGACTGTATCACCGACATAGGCAGACGTTCCAGCGCCTGTAAAAACAACTCGAACCCGGTTGTGTTTCGTTACTATTTTTTTCAAAAACTCTTCTATTCCCTCGCTTTTCTCCATATACAAAGCAAAGGTTTCAGCCCATAAATCAGGCTGCCTTCTTATTTCCGCTGTTGTTATCGATGCACCTAACGAAGCTAAGTTTTCTTGACTTAATGTAAACATATTCGTCCACTCCTCTACCTATTTGCCATCATTCTCTCCATAAAAGAAGACCGGCGCCACCTCATTGCATACCTTCAAATACTCGTAAGCCTGCACCAGTAACTCCATTATTTTGCGCCAATGTACTGATGCTCATCTGCTCCAAAAGATGTTGTTGCTCTGGAAGCTGAAACCTTTTCAGATTCTCTTTAATCAACTCCAGTAAAAATGGATTTTTCACAATGACACTGCCACCAAAAACCATTTTATGCGGATCTAATAAACAGGAAATCTTATAAAGACCTTGAGCTAAATAATCAGTTACCTCATTGATGATAGACTGATATTCTGGTACCCCATTTATATAACTAGCAAAAACATCCTTTGTTGAAATCGTATCTACCTGTAAGTCCCTTTCGGCTATTCTCTGAATCCCTGGCCCAGCAGCAATTTTTTCCAATCGTTCATTGCCCCCTCTCGAGAGGACAGGAATCAACCCCAGTTCTCCAGCAAATCCTGCCCCCCTAAAAAATGAGCCTTTATGAATGATAGAACAAGATATTCCCGTACTTATAGTCACATAGACAAAGGTTTCATCCTCTTTTACATGTGCTGCTCTCCATTCGGCATAAGCCGCCATATAGACGTCATTGTCAATCGTAATTCGCTGAACACCAAATTTCTCTTGCAAACGGACCAAAATAGGAAACTGCTTCCAAGGTAAGTTGTTTTGAAAAATGGCAATTCCCTTCTCAAAATCCACTTTTCCCGGTACCCCAACGCCAATACCCTCGATATCAGCGATGGAAATCGATGATTTTCTGAGAACTTGTTCCACAGCTTCTACAACTCTACAAAACATTTTTTCCCGGTCTGAAGGATCACTTTTGATTTCCACACGTTCAAGCAGTTCACCTGTGTCAGAAATGACTCCCGCTGCAATCTTCGTTCCCCCAATATCAATGCCGACTGCCTTTTTCATTTGTCCGCACCCCTAGGTTTGTATTTGACGTATTGAGTAATTTTCTATAATTGTTATAGTTGAACATATATGTGCGATTCCTTGATCAATTCACTTGCCCTAATTGATTTATACGTATTTCCGATTGTAGTCATAAAGTAGCCCTAAGAGACCAGCTAATCCAATCAACATCATACTTAATTCGAATTTGCCAGCTGTCTTTTGGTAGATGATAATTAAAGACAGGCATACGATAAACACAACAATTTTAATAATGAATAAAATATTAGCCTTCATTCGAAAAATCCTCCCATCTGATTTCACTAGGTACCAACGTCACTTCTTTCCTGTTTCCTTGTCCGTCGTAGACAGCCGTTGTTTGTTCGATCATTGAATTGTTTACAATCGCCATTTTTTGAATAGATGGATATGCATGAACTTCACAATAAATGTTGCTCGCATGATACTTTTGGAATTCTCCTTCTTTATTGGCAGCATAGTATAACGCACGCATTAACAGACGTGTATTTTCTTCGCTGTATGGCATCCCCGCTATATAGACAGCTCTGCCTTCTCCGAACGGATGACTAGAAAGATGGACTTCTCCATTTGAATATTCGATTATTTCGGTTTTATCTGATAACGCATAAATGTTTTTCATTCCTTCACCAAAATCAAATTGAGTGCTGTCAGCAGAAATAAAGTGATTTTCAACAGGATTAATAAAATATTTATCTGTTGATAAGCTAAATCCTAATTCTTTGTCAACACCTAAGACGTTCGCCAATTGAAAATAATGTCCTTCATGCTGATAGGCTGTCGGTTCGCCAATACCTATGAAACCTCCACCGTTATACATCCAGGCCCTAATTGTAGTGACTAACTTTTCATTAATCCAATTAGCCCCTCCTGAGAAAGCTGTGCCTACATCACCGGCATTAATGATAACGTCAATATCCTCAGGTATCCCCTCGTTAATGACATCATCAAAACTAATGAACGAAACTTCCACAGCAGCCCCACTCAAAGATTCCAAAACACCTAAATAAGAATAAATTTGTTTATACCATAGAGCGTGAGCAACCATATGTGTTTGCCAAGTTCTCAACTTGCCCCAAGAATTCAAAATTGCAACTTTAAGACCGCTATATGGTTGAACACCTTTAATCGTGTCATGAATTTCACGAAATTCCTCGGTAACTTTTTCAATATAGGAGATAAATTCCGGGAATTGATAAGCTAGACTTAAATAACCGCCATAGCCGATACGATCAACAGGGTTCCGTAATAACGCTCTGCGTGCCGTTAACCAGTTTTCATTCGCTTCAATCGTCGGGTTGTTACCTTCGTAAAAAGTGTCCGGGAAGAAATAAGGTAAGAAACGCCCTTCTGTGTAACGAACATGTGGTATATCTGCAATCATACGTAATGTAGCTCCGCCGCCCACACTGCCTACAACTGCGTCCAATCCGATATTTTCAAAGTATTTCCCATATGGTTCTGTACCAATCCAGTTATCACCAAGGAACATCATTGCTTCTTTTCCACTTTCATGGACAATATCCACAAGTTTCTTTGCTTCTTCAGCAACGAACTTATGAACAAAATCTATATAATCTAAAAATGCGGTAGTTGGAATTCGAAACGAAGTATTATAATAACCTTGATCAACAATGTCCTCTGGTCTTAAGCGATAACCCTTTTCTTTTTGAAAAGCATCCAAAGCAGCAACTGAAACACTAGCACCATATCCGAACCAATCGACAAATTTCTCTTTGCCAAGATTATTGAACACCAGGGTAAAATGATAGAAAAACGTTGTGAACCTAACCACATCTGTATCCGGATTTTCTGTCAGCCATTGTTTTAAATAGGTTTTCATAAATTCATTGGAATGTGGCTGCCTGACATCAAAAGGGATATCATGTGGCTTATCACCCCAATTATTAGTAATATGATTGTACATTTGTGTTGGATCCCAAATCGCATAGACTAGGAATGAAACCGTGTATTCATGCCAAGGAATCGCATTCGTAATCAAGACACAATTTTTCTCTTCGTTTACTTCCCAATCATTAACGTCAACAATTTCTCCTGTCGTCCGATCGATAACCTCCCAGTATTTTTTAGGACTGTGAATGTAATCCGGCTTTAATTGTTCCTCAAAGTAGCCTTTCATAAAATCAATTTCAATGGTGTCAGTAATCGCTGTATTGAACAAGCTCATTAAATAAAGTTGCTGGCATTCATCCATGTGCTTCTCTGCAAACTCATTGTGAGCTCGAGCAACAAAATAGGTCGTATAAATTTTCGCATCTAATTGTTTAATATCATCGTCTAGTTTCGTTCCATCACTATCGCGAATCGCATCCGCACCCCATCGTTCCATCAATTCTTTTGTTTCCTTAAGAAAATTTTCTTCACTCGGTAAAGTAACACGGCCTTTTTTCTTTTTCATGTAAATCCTCCTTTAATCCTTTAAACCACCAAGGGACATTCCTTGTGTTAATTTTTTTTGAACAATGATGTATAAAATCAAAGTTGGCAGCATGACGAGAACCATTCCTGCATACATTTGACCATAGTTCGCAGCCGATTTCTGAGCTGCCATCAAGTTCATTAACCCAACAGGTAACGTTTTATTCGGCCCTGGGATTAATGTTAAGGCAATAATGTATTCGTTCCAAAAGGCAAGAAAATTAAATAAAATGACAGCAATAATACTTGGACGAGCTATCGGAATCATGACTGAAATCATTGTTTTGAAATATCCTGCACCATCGACCAACGCCGCTTCTTCATACGTAGATGGAAGTGATTGAAAAAAACTAGACAGCAAGTAAATGGTAAATGGTAACGCCGTCGCCGCATATACCACAGCTAAAACAAATAAATTGTCTAGTAGAAATCCATCACCCAATTGACCTCGTAAAAAGGTATCTCCGTCCAATAACATCAAGAAAATTGGAACAACAATGTAGTTCACATTGATGAACAATCCAGCTTTAAAAAAAGTATTTATTAACTTGCTTCCTCTAAAGGTATACCTTGCCAACACATAGGCTGCCGGTAAGGCCACAATCAATAAAATGAGCAGAGCCAATGTAGTTACCATGACTGAATTCAACATATAGGTACCCATGTTTGCTTTTTGAAAAGCATCGATAAAGTTTTGAAAATAGAAACTTTTTGGTATGGCCCAAGGACTTCCGTAAAATTCCGAATTTTGCTTCACTGATGCTATGAAAACCCATGCAACAGGAATAATAATAGAAATTGCTAACGTAATCAGTGCTACATATATAAAACAACGATATATTACTTCTGTAGTCATACCTTTTTGGGGCTTAACTATTTTTGGGGCTTTATAAACTGCTTCTACAATCATTTCTTTTTCGGTTTCCATCATTTTTGGATCTCGATAAGCTGTTTCTGTAGTCATCTTTTTTTGTGTTTCCATCATTTTGGACCTCCTTAATACTCCAACACTTCCCTTTTAGTGACACCGCTTATAATTGCAGATAATGCGAATGAGAATAGGAAAATGACCACCCCAATAGCCATACCGTAACCGTAAGAAGAATTAGTGTAAGCCTGCTTATACATGTAGCTTAAAAACACTTCCGTCGATCCGTCAGGTCCCCCGCCAGTCATCGCTTGAACGAGTAGAAAACTTAAATTAATCGTACTAATAACGAAGAAAGTTAACGTCGTCCGAATGTTATTCCAAATTAACGGTAACGTAATACTAAAAAATTGTCTGATCCGTCCAGCACCTTCCAAAGCAGATGCTTCATAAAAACTTTCCGGAATACTTGCCATTGCCGCCATATACATGACCATATAATAACCAATCGCTTGCCAAATGAGTGCCCCGCCAATGCTGTAAATGGCAATCTTTTGATTACCGAGCCACATCTTTTGAAGGTTTTCAAGGTTAAATAAAGCAAGTATATTATTTAACAATCCTGTAGTCGGATCATAAACTGCAGAAAATATTCCCGCGATAACTACAACGGATAAAATATTAGGGAGATAAAAAATAATTTGAAAGAAACTTTTACCTTTTATTTTTTCTCTCGTTAACAAAGTGGCAAATAAGATTGCCATCACCATCGTGATAAGTGTAACAATAACAATTAATACGATACTGTTTTGAAGAGATCGAAAGAAATTCATATCATTCCATAAAATCTTGAAGTTTTCTAATCCAACAAATACTTTATTATTAGAAAACCCTCCCCATTTATATAAGGACATCCTGAATACCTCAATCGTAGGAACAATCATAAAAATGGCTAACAGGATTAGTGCGGGTGCAGTACAAACAAAAATAAAAATTCTTTTTTCGGTTGTCTTATTCATGCCATCACCTCAGTTAATAAGTACAATGGTGAGACTAGCGATTCACCATTGTACGTAGTGAAAACTAAAAAACTATTTTATTTTAATGCAGACCGTAATTGGTCACTCGTTTTTTCAACGGATTTTTGCCAATCTTCCACTTTTTTATCACCAGACATAACACTGTCTATCGTTCTGAATAATGTATCTGCCATGCTAACACCTTCAACGGCTTTCGTTGCCGCAAATCCACCTGTCCCCACTTTCGCTCCGTTATCATAGATACCATAGAATAATTTATTACTACCTGTCAGTTTACTAGAAATGCCTTTGATAGGCTGTATCGCACTGGATTCTGCAAATTTTTCAACGGCTTTATCCGAATAAACAAACGTCAAGAAATCTTTAGCAGCTTGTTTATTTTTAGCTGCAGAAGGAATCCACATTTGTTCAAAATAAGTAAACGCATATCGGTCGCTGTTAGCATCAAAGCTTGGTAAAGTCATCATGCCCCATTCAAAACCTTTCGATTGAGGTGCTTCTTCCATTTCACCAACAACCCATGTACCATTTGGCATGAACAGCGCCTTATTATCGAGAATCAATTGTTGATTTTTCTTATAGTCTTTGTCATTGGCATTCGCAACAGTTGTTGGTTCTGTATATTTTGCTAATTTTCCGAAAATTTCAAAGATCTTTGTTGCTTCAGGGGTTTCCCAAATACCATTTTCATATTTCATAGCTTTATTGTAAAACTCCGGTCCCCCCATCCCTAATAATAAAGTATAGAAAAATGTATCAAAATAACCAGTAGTAGGATAAGTAAATAAAGAAATTCCTTCTGCTTTCGCTTTATCTCCCAAAGTCCACATTTCATCCCAAGTTTTTGGTACTTCCCAACCTTTTTCCTTTAATAAACTAGCATTATAAAATAATCCAGTTGGACTATAGAACATCGGGGCCATGTAAGTTTTGGCATCGTTATAAGGATTAGTTGCCAATGTACCTGTAAGCCCCGGTATTAGCTTATCTTTCACCTTAACCTCTTCACCATAAACGTTCCTATCTAAAACATCTGTAATGTCTTCTAAAGCTTTATCTTTAATCAATGTTTCTGTAAGCGCCTGTTTTCTCCCAGTTGCCAACAACACAACATCCGGATAGTTTCCCGCTTTCATATTCGATCCTATGACATCCTCAAGATTTTTGTCCACCGTCAATTTAACATCAACTTTTGGATTAGCAGCTTCATATGCGTCAATCACTTTGGTCCACATCTCTTTACCATAAGCCGATTCAAGTGCTGCCACATGAAGAACTTGTTTTTTATTAGAGTTTGTACCTTCCTTAGAATTATCAACTTTTGTAGTATTACTCTGACATGCTATTAAACTAAGAGATAACAAAGCTGTCATTCCAGACAACAATAACTTTTTTTTCATCTTTATCTTACCCCCATCTCCTAATCTGTCTTTCATAATTAAAGAATACAAAATAGACAACGCTTTCACAATAAACATCTTGTTCTGTTTTTTAGATATCTTGCTTTTTACTGAATATCCCACTAAAATCTTTATAAAATAGATAAAAAGTCTACGAAGGAGGGATTCATTTGTCCAATGAAGTATATGAGATTCCACAAATTCAACGAAACCATCTTCCAGTAAAGCTTCTTTATATAACAAAATCAAAATACGATAAAGATTGGCATAGTACCATTCATGCGCATCACTTTACAGAGCTATTGTATATTACCAAGGGCAAAGGAACTTTTATCTTTTACAAAGAAGAAATCCCCGTCCAAGAGCACAATTTGATTATCATCAACCCAAATATCGAGCACACAGAAAAGTCTGATATGAATCACCCTCTCGAATACATCGCACTTGGTATTCAAGGTCTGTCCTTTTCATCCATAGAAAATCCTAGTCCAGTCACTATCCATAATTATAGCCAGGATCAAAAAAACTTTCTCTTCTATCTTCAACAACTAATCGAAGAAGTGGAAAACCATCAGGAGGATTACGATTTAATTATACAAAATATTCTGGAAATATTACTACTTAAAATGATGAGGAAAAAATCTTTTAATGTAGAAAAAACATCTACTCAAAAAATCAATAAAGATATTGAATTTATAAAAAACTATATTAAGCAGCATTTTCACGAAAATATTAGCCTAGATACATTAGCACGCATTAGTCATATAAATAAATATTATCTATCCCATTCTTTCAGGAAATTCGTCGGCGTTTCGCCTATTGAATACTTAATTCAAACTCGTATTAGAGAAAGTAAAATATTATTAGAAACTACCAATTATTCGATTTCTAACATTTCAACTATTACCGGGTTTTCTTCCCAATCATTCTTTGCACAATCATTTAAACGAGAAACGAATCTATCTCCTTCACAATACAGAAACGCTATCAATTCTAGCAAAAATATGTCAGATTCTAGTGCGAAAATTTAAGGGTAGTTATTATTATTTTAGATTTAGAAAGTGGAGTGTTCCTATGATTCAACAATTAAAAACATATTATGGTGAGGATATAAAAATCAATGAAGCTGTGTTGTCAGAAGATTATAGCTGGTTTTTAGTTGAAGGAAACAAAGTCGGGATTCGAAAAATCCGATTACATCAAAGGGAGCATCAATTACTTTCATCCATCTTAACACCCATTCAGACTGATACATTTTATAAAACAGAAAAAGAAAAATTGTGGCATGAAGCACTATATAAAAATAACAATATCTCTATACTATCAGTTCGTTTTTTACACTTCTTCACAACACAATCTATTGTAGAAAGAGAAGAATTTCAAGATGCTTTACAATCTATGTTTTCTTTTACTACAACATTGATATGGGAAACTTCACAAGCTGGCGTCCTCATCTTAGAAGAAAACATAACGGAATCTGCATTGCAAACAGCATTAGATACACTAGAAACAGATTTTTTTATATCCCTATCCTTCTTTATTGGCAGACGCTATACGCAAACAGCTGAATTTGCTTATCTGTATCAATGGGAGAGAAATTTATTTTCTATTCTTTCTCCTTATTTATCAAAAAAAATTACATATATTGAACAACTGCTCCCTTATCAATTAATGATTTCATTACCGAAAGAAGAAAGAAAAAAATACACGAATCAATTATTGGCACACATTTCAAATGACAAAGAACTAATTGATAGCGTTAAAGTATTCTTCCAATGTAACTTAAATGTATCTCTTGCAGCGAAACAATTATATTTACATCGTAATACTTTACAATATCGAATTGATAAATTCATTGAAAAAACAGGAATTAATATAAAAACTTTTGAAGGTGCAGTAGCAGTTTATATGGCGTTTCTTTCTTTAGATATCTCATAAAATTCTCCTGAAAGACGTTACAATATTCATTTTCTCATACCATCATTGTTTTATGACTTTGAAACCCTTTTAACATATTTTTCTACGAGGAAGTAATACTTTCATCCCATATCTATAGTTGAAAGTACATCCTACATTTGCTTTTTCGTTTCTTAAATCTGTAAACTTGCATAAAAGCCTCTCATTCTTTTGTGCACAATGCCGATTTACTTACGCTTTTAATAATCTTATAATTCAATCAATTACAAAAAGGAGTGAATAAATATGACCGAACTAGTATTAGATCATATTTTTAAAATTTACGATAATAAAACCACTGCTGTTTCTGATTTTAATTTACATATTGAAGATAAAGAGTTTATCGTATTTGTCGGTCCTTCGGGATGTGGCAAATCAACAACTCTACGCATGATCGCAGGTCTAGAAGATATTTCCGATGGTTCGTTTTATATTGATGGAGAGCGTATGAATGATGTCGCTCCAAAAGATCGCAACATTGCGATGGTATTTCAAAATTACGCACTATACCCACATATGACTGTTTATGATAATATCGCGTTCGGCTTAAAACTACGCAAACTTCCAAAAGATGAAATTAGTCGCCGAGTAACAGAGGCAGCGAAAATCTTAGGGCTTGAAGATTACTTACAACGAAAACCGAAGGCATTATCAGGTGGACAACGCCAACGTGTTGCACTAGGAAGAGCTATCGTCCGTGACGCAAAAGTATTTTTAATGGACGAACCTCTATCGAATTTAGACGCAAAATTACGCGTCAGTATGCGTTCAGAAATCTCCAAACTTCACCGCCGTTTAAATACGACCACTATATATGTAACGCATGATCAAACAGAAGCTATGACAATGGCATCACGCCTTGTTGTTATGAAAGATGGGCTCATCCAGCAAGTTGGTACTCCAAAAGAAGTATATGATACGCCTGAAAACATATTTGTTGGTGGATTCATTGGTTCTCCCGCTATGAATTTCTTTACCGGGACATTACAAGAGAACTATTTCTATATAGAAAATATTCGCTTTAAAGTACCAGATGGCCAACTAAAAACATTAAAGAGTAAAGGGTATAATGGACAAAAAATCATACTCGGTATTCGCCCTGAAGACATTCATGATGAACCAATCGTTCTTCAATCTTCGCCTGAATCCACAGTCGAAATTACAGTAGAAGTTGCTGAATTATTAGGTGCTGAAACGATGATTCATGGAAAACTTTCAAATCAAAACTTTGTTGCGCGAATTAATGCTCGTTCCGAGATTAAAGCTACCGATACACTTCCATTAGCTTTTAGTTTAGCGAAAGCACACTTTTTCGATATCGCCACCGAACAACGTATTCGTAATAATTAATGGATGAATTTTTCTGATTTTGAACAAATTACTTCCTTATATCAAACTCTTCTTTTTTAATTATATGCATAGCTTCTATTTCAGAAAAAACAAATATAACTGTGCCCAACATTTCACGAAAAAGAATTAAATACTAGATTCCCCACTATATGCGACAGAACCATACAAAAAAACATCTCATATTCATATGAGATGTTTTTTCGTATTTACTATTCTTTTAATAAATCTATTAATCCATTTCCTTCAGATGTACGTTCATACCCTAAAGGTATAGTTCTTTTAATAAGTTGTGCATATATTTCTGGCTCTGATAACTTTCTACCATATTCCCTCTCACACTGCTTAATGAGCAATGCGAGCGCTCCAGCAATATGCGGTGTCGCCATAGAAGTTCCACTTAATACCGCATATTTCCCTTCAGGATACGTAGATAATATTTCATCACCTGGCGCCACTAAATCAATTTCTTGATTGGAATTACTAAAACATGCGATTTTCCGTTCTAAATTGACAGCACCGACTTCAATCACTTCTGCATACGCACCTGGGAAGTCTAGTTCTTCCGTATTATCATTACAATCTCCATTATTCCCAGCAGCACATACGACGAGAACATCTTGCTTTACCGCGTTTTGAATTGCTTCATGTAATTCTGGAACATCTTGCGGACCACCAAGTGACATTGAAATGACTCTCACTCTTTCTTTATTAGGTCCCCTCCAATTTACAGCATAATGAATCGCCTCAATAATTTGCTCATAACTTCCAGAACCATCTCCCGCTAAAACCTTTAACACTAGCATTTTAGCAAGTGGTGCGACTCCTAAAACACCGACACCATTTTCAGTCGCTGCAATTGTCCCCGCTACATGAGTACCGTGTCCGTTATTATCAAGGTACATATTCGGATCCCCTTCATAATCTTTCGTGAAATTTCTTCCACCGATAATGCGATCCTTTAAATCTATATGATTTACATCACAACCTGTATCTAATACGGCAACAACAATATCTTTTCCTTTCGCACTCTTCTCCCATACTTGTGGAGCATGAATAAGTTGTACACCTGGTGGAATTTCATTTACTTGTTCAACCACCTTATCTACTGTAAAAGGAATCAATTGTATACCTTTTTGTTTATTCGCTGTACTACTATTCATCGTAATCCCTCCTGAAAATATATTATTTTCATTTCAGACCACTTTTGAAAAGGTTTAAATGTAACATTCGTTTTATTCGTTTCATTTTCCTTCCTTAAAAATATTTCTCAATATAGCTTACTAATTTTATACTACTCTTTGATTAATCTCGTAATTTTTAGGAACCAAACATCCGATTGGTACAACCAATAACAAAAATAAAAGGACCGATTTAATGGTCCTTTTATAGTTTTGAAAGAATGATATGAAATTTTAAAAATAATATAAATTAAGACTAAGCCTCACTCTTATTTAAAAACTTCTCTATTTCTTTTATTAAATGTTTCGCTCCATCTATACTAACAGTAATGTTTCCATTTGCTAATGATATGTTTTGATCTGAAACATCACCTGTTATTTGACAAGCATTGTAAGGTTGATATTTTTGTAAAATGATTTTTTCTTCTTCTACGAAAATTTCAAGTGGTGATTTGATTTGGATTCCTAATACTTCTCGTAACTCTTTAGGAATAACAATTCGTCCTAATTCGTCTACTTTTCGAATAATTCCTGTTGCTTTCATATTACTCCCCCCTTACTTTCTATTATTTTTTCCACCTCGCTCTTTCCATTTTATCACTTTTTGGTAATACTTGTCTCTTTTTAGAAAATTTTGTACTCAAGTTAAAATAACACAATTAACGAATACGTAATCTCTCTTTCAGTTGTTTTAAATAACGAGATCGTATCAGTAAGAAATATACAACTTGAATTCCTACGAAAATACTTAATACAATCGCATTTTCTTTAAATAGTGAGTACTCAAACATCTGTCCCAGTGCAGTTAACGCTACTGCCCCATGTAATGTTGCAACACCTATTGGAACGAAGAATAAAAGTGCCAACCTGATTGTAACTACTTTCGATAATTCCCCGCTCGTTAAGCCTACTTTTCGAATCATTTCAAACAAACGAGTATCATCCTCCAAATCAGAAAACAAACGGAAGTAAAGGAAGCTTCCTGCACATACGAAAAATACTATACCAATGAAGAAGCCTACAAATAAAATTGGTCCTGCGATTTGTAAACTTTGGTTTTGTTCGTACTCTTCTGCACTAAACGTTGCATGTTCTTCATAAGTCTTCATCTGATGCGTAAGTTCTTTACCAACTTCAATTTCATCTTTCGTTCCTTCTGTTTTGTACACATAATCTTTTTCCTCTTTAAAGCCATCTTGTAATGCATCATACTGAGTTTTAGAGATTACATAAACGTTACCTCGTAGTATTTTACTTAACGAAGAAGTATTAACTTTTTTCACTTTTAAAGCTTCATTCGTGTTTGGTAACGTAATTTCTTTTCTATCCTTCATCGGTGGGCCTGGTATATCCACCGCCAAAAATAAAGCTTCTTTATTTGCTACAGTTTGAAATGGTTCGCCTGTTAACTTCGCATATTTCTCATAATCTGATTCTTTTATGAAAATAGCACTTCTTAACGACTGCTCCTCCGTCTTTTTCGTTGAAATGTTTGTTTTAGAAGCTGCTATATTATATTTCTTTAATCCTTCGTCAATCATCTTCAAATGCTGTGATTCATTACTATTTCCTTGCTTAGAATGATACTGAAACGCAATTGGTCTCTCCATAATTCCTTTCGTCATTGATGCGAAACCAACTAATGTACCGATTGCTGAAAATGCTACAGTTGAAATAATAGTTACAATAAAGAACATTCTTGCGTTGTCTCTCATGCGGTAAGCTAAATCTGATAACGTAATAATATTTGTCTGTGTCCAATAGAAACGTTTACTTTTTTTACATAGTCTAATAATAAAGACACTTAACTGCTTGTACAGCAAATACGTACCAATAATGACTACCGTTGTAACAGGAATCATCATAACAAATACCATTGCACCATGTGACAGAAGCGCTCCTGCATATCCCGCACTAATCAATATGACTGCTAATATAGAAGAAATAATAGATGCTTTCGGTTCTGGCTTCGCTTCTGCTGATCCTCTAAACAATTTCATAATTTTATTTTTACGAACCATTCCTGCACTAAATAATGAAATAATCATAAATAATATGAAAAACATAATACTCGTTACAACAATAGCTTTCATTGGTATGTAATAAGCTAAAGTAATATCTAATTTTAATATCATCGGAGCTACAAATAGTAATATTCCGGAAAATAGCATACCTGCAAGTATCCCAAAAATAATTGCCCCTATCCCAATCATAATATTTTCAAAGAAGATAAGACGCTTTAATTGATATTTCGTCATACCTAACATCATTAAAATTCCTAATTCACGCTTTCTCGTTTTTAAAAACATTCCCATCGAATATAAAATAAAGAAAAACGTAAATAAGTAAATAATGGACTGTGCAAAAGACATACTTACGAAAACATACTGTCCCAATTCTCCAGCGCTTAATGCCGGATGAAACGCAAAAAATGAGTACACAAAAAAGGCCATAATTGCAAATGCACTACTTAAAAAATATGCTGAGTATGTTCGTCTATTTCGCGTTACATTCCTGTATGCGAGTTCTCTAATGTTCATATTACTTCTCCGCCCTTCTGCTAACTATGTTCTTAATATTAGTAAAGTACGGAAATACCTTCCATCGATTCAAATGACAAAAACCTTACATTATTGAAAGGTTTCAAAAAAATTGCTTAAACGAAGCAGTTTCATTATAATGACTACATTCATATTCATACACGCATCCTATTGTATATTCGTTAGTTTTGCGAAATAATAAAGGATAGAAGTATGTACCAATATACATATAAACTTATTTACCGCTTTAATATGAATAGGAGGAAAACATAATGACATTACAAGAACAGATTATGAAAGCATTACATGTTCAGCCTGTAATTGATCCGAAAGCAGAAATCCGTAAACGTGTAGATTTCTTAAAAGATTATGTAAAAAAAACAGGTGCAAAAGGATTTGTACTTGGCATTAGTGGCGGACAAGACTCTACATTAGCTGGACGTTTAGCTCAGCTTGCAGTGGAAGAAATTCGCAATGAAGGTGGTAACACAACGTTTATCGCCGTACGCCTTCCTTATAAAGTGCAAAAAGACGAAGATGATGCACAATTAGCATTACAATTTATTCAACCTGACCAATCTGTTGCATTTGATATTGCGTCAACAGTTGATACTTTCTCAAATCAATACGAAAACGTATTAGGTGAAGCATTAACAGATTTCAATAAAGGTAACGTGAAAGCACGTATCCGTATGGTTACGCAGTACGCAATCGGTGGTCAACAAGGGCTACTTGTGATTGGAACTGATCATGCGGCAGAAGCTGTTACAGGATTCTTTACAAAATTCGGAGATGGTGGTGCAGACCTATTACCATTAACAGGATTAACAAAACGCCAAGGACGCGCTCTATTACAAGAATTAGGTGCAGACGAGCGACTATACTTAAAAATGCCAACAGCTGATTTATTAGATGAAAAACCAGGTCAAGCTGATGAAACTGAGTTAGGTATTACATATGATCAACTAGATGATTATTTAGAAGGTAAAGCAGTTCCAGCTGACGTAGCAGAAAAAATTGAAAAACGTTACGCAGTAAGCGAACATAAAAGACAAGTTCCAGCATCAATGTTTGATGATTGGTGGAAATAAATAAAACATAAAAAAGAAGCTAATCTCATTAGCTTCTTTTTTATGTTAACGATACACCCCTACTCTTTTCTCTAGTAAGTCCTGTAAACAATCCTCATGTTGTTGATTAAACAATGGTGGCATTTTATTTAGCGGGAAAAACTTCAAATCTAACGTTTCATCACCGTCTATTTTTTGCTCTCCTCCGGCAATTGAGCATGAAAAGAATATTAAAATGGACTGGGCTTTGTCTCCATTTGGATACGCTTGAAAATATTTTGTATACACCCCGAGAAGTTCATTTATTTCTACATCATAGCCTGTTTCTTCTTTTATTTCTCGAATCGCAGTTTCTGCGGCAGATTCTCCGATTTCCATTGCACCGCCAGGAAATCCCCAAGCATTAAAGTCACCTCTTTTTTGCAATAAAACTTCTCCATATTCATTCAACACACAACCACCCGCAAAGTTTATAAGAACACAATCGTGTCCTACTTTTTCACGTAATTCTTTTATATAATTAGCCATCCTCTTCCCCTTTTCATACATCTTCTATCATTATTTCTTATCTTTTTCAAGCAATTCAATAATTCGCTCGAGCTTCTTATTCATATGAATTACATGTTGGTTTATTGCAGCGCTATTTTGCAATAACCTTCTAACAAACAAAGTAAATGATAGGAAAAACAAAACGATAAGTCCGATTACTAAACAAGTATATATCGATGTAAAAATATTACTTTCGAACAAATTCATTCAGATTCCACATCCTTCCTTTTTATATTTTATCACACAATTCTGTTTTTTAAAGTGATACATAATAAAAAGAGCACCTTTTACAGATGCTCTTTTTCATTGATTAATAGGTAAATGTAATTGTCGCTAATGAATAATCTGCCATCGCACTATAAGGTGCTACTTCATAAGATACACGCTTTGCACCTTTTGGCCAATTTATTTCATTTAACACTTTCTTTATATCTTGCATTGTTCCATCCATAGATTGCTTATATCGTACTTCTACCTTTTCTGGCTTAGAAGCGAATTGTTGCTGTAATTTCTTCTTAAATTCACTGTAATTGTCTGCCCCGTATTGTGCAGATAAGTATTTTAAGTTTGTTTCTTTTAACATTTGTTCATATGCAGTAGTCTTTGAACTACCCGCTTTTATTTTGCTTGTTAATTCACCAAAGTAACTTGTAGTTGCTGCTGGATATTTACTGCGATCCCATTCGTGATCTTTACTTAATTGCTCATCAGACATATTAAAATATGAATATGTTACGCGCCCAGCTTTATCCGGTACTGGATCATCGAATGTTGTATCAAGATGATACCATTTGTTTTCAATGTTCACTATATTCCATGCGTGAGCTTGTCCATTTCCTGTACCTGTTACAATATGGTTTTGGATACCCGCTTCTTTTAGCAATTCATATGTTAATAACGTATATCCTTGGCAAACGGCAGAACGATTCGCTAATGCTTCATATGCTGTATAAGCTTTATAAGACGTATCATAAGATACATGTTTTACAACGTAATCATGAATCGCTTTTACTTTCTCATGCTCATCCATTCCAGGTTTTACAATTGAACCGATAATTGCTTTTGCCTGCGATTTTACATATTGTGTTTGCTCTTTTGATTCACGATATTTCACTTGCAGTGTAAACGTATAGTTTCCTGGTAACCCTTTAATAGAATATTTAGTAGAGGCTACATTATATTTTACATACTCATCTGCATCTACAATTTTATTAAACTCGCCATACAATTGGTCCATAACATTTCTAGCATTTCTATCTTTCGTTTTATATGTGATTGTAATATTTTCTTCTCGATTATCAACCTGTTTTTTTAATTCTTTTCTGAAATCATTTAATAGCTTTGTATCTAATTGTGTTGTCGCTACAGTCGGATTCGTAGCTGCATAAGATACTGATGACGCGTGTAAGCCTCCCATTACTATAGTTGAACAAAGCAGGGTAGCTGTCACATACTTACTTGTCTTTCCCATCTCGTCACTCCTTACATTCTATAACTATACGAAAAAAGTGTCGTATAGTTTCAGAGTATACAATACTTTTTCGTATAGGTCATATGAGATTATGCATATTTAACATTGTAAAAAGGTTGTTCTTTTTACAAGAACAACCTTTTTGATTAACAAGTTTGTAATACACAACATGTATTTTCAAAACGTCGATTTTTTAAGTCTTCATTTCCAATGCAGAAATAAAGCATACCTAAATCTCCCCACATCATATTACAATTTTTAGTATCTGAATCAATTTGGAGTAAAAGCGTCATTTGCTGCGGGTTTATATCCATATATTGTCCAGTCTCGTGCAATACTTCATCTTGTACAGAGAATGGCTCACCAAACATTTGATGGTTATCGTAGTTGTCTGGGATTAGTTCTTCAAGCAATTGTAAGAATCGATCTGAATCAGACTCATCTTCAATGAAAAGCTCTGGCAATTTATATGTCACTTCAAAAGTAATTGCACACTGGCTATAATTCGTTCGGAATCCCTCTGCTCTTCGTAATTGTTCTACTGGAACATCATAATAAAGTACACATCCCGCTTCAGTTGGGTTCACATCTTCTTCAAAATAATTTTCAATGCTAAAGAAATATAACATCCCCGTATTAGGAAGGTCATGATCCATACCAACATTTTGTAAATCATTTAAATTAAATTGAGCGATAAACTGTAACGGATTTCCTTTTTGCATTGGGTATTCAAATGAATCTGGTAAATCAGGAACGCCTCCCATTTTCGAACTACCTATCGCTACTGTTTCCTCCTGCTTTGGCACAACTTTCACACACGGAAATACAGTATGAATAAGTTCCTCTTTCAAATGTGTCAGCCCATATTTATCAATTAATACTTCAATTTTATTTTTCATAAATTCTCCTTACATTTACATACTTATTTGTATCATCGCACAAAGATTATACTCCATTCTTTGTAAAAACAACAAGCCTTCAAAAACGGGCTCTTCCATCATACGCGAACAAGTTTAAAAAAGCATAGTATACATTGTTCCTACAAACACGATAGTTTATTATTTCTTCCAGTACATTTTCCCCTCGTTCATTTTTATTTTTAATTTAAGGAGGAATTCCACATGGGTTACGGATATAGTTGCGGCGGTTACGGTTATGGCGGTAGTTGTGGTGGATGTGGTTATGGAGGTTTCGCTTTACTAATCGTTTTATTTATCCTTCTAATCATCATCGGAGCTAGCTGTTGGGGCGGCTTTGTAGGCTGCTAGTAAATTTAAAAACTATTGTAAAAAAGCACGTACAATACGTGCTTTTTTGCCATTTCCAAATCTTTTATTCGAAAGGAAGTATGTTTAATGAAAATTGATGGTGTTTTTGAAGGAGGCGGTGTACGCGGAATTGCGCATGTAGGGGCAATTTGCGCGTTAGCTGAAAAAGGCTATGAATGGGAGCGTGTAGCTGGAACATCAGCTGGTTCCATTATCGCTGCACTCCTAGCAGCAGGATATTCTTGTTCAGAGTTAAAAACAATTATAACTGATATTGATTATAATAAATTTACGAAAAAAACCTTTATTGACAGAATTCCGTTTATCGGTAAAGGATTAAGTGCATGGACTACTCTTGGTATTTACTCTAATATTTTTATAGAAGAATGGATTGAAGAATTACTTCGAAAAAAAGGAGTTCACTTATTTACTGATTTACCTGATTTAAATAAGCTTAAAATTATCGCTTCTGATATAAGTAATGGTAAAATGGTTATCTTTCCTGACGACTTACCAAACTACGGATTTTTAAATTATCGCTTCTCTATTGCTAAAGCTGTAAGAATGAGTAGTACAATCCCCTTCTTCTTTGAACCGGTAAAATGGAGAACTCCAAAATGGAAGCAACCTTGTTATATGGTTGATGGAGGGATTTTAAGCAATTACCCAATTTGGATTTTCGACTCACCTTCCTCTCCTCGCTGGCCGACTTTTGGGTTTCACTTCGTAAAAGATGAGATTCAAGCTGATCCTGCTCACTATAACGAACCTATCTCGATGTTCAAAGGACTATTTAAAACTATGATGCAAGCCCATGATTTACGTCATTTAGATAAAGAATCAAAAGCAAGAACGATTACAATTCCGACTGGGTCTATTACAAGTACAAACTTTGAGTTAACAAAGGAAGAAAAAGAGTGGCTTTACAATTCTGGTTATAACGCCGCAAATAAGTTTTTACAATCTTGGAACTTCAGACAATATATTGATGACTATAGAAACGGAAATCAGGACCGAAAAACGAATCGTTATTTCCGTCAACTTGACTCATAATACTATTATTTTTCATACGAGAACACGTAACGCTTTCAAAAAAAATAAGCCTAGTAATATATGATATTACTAGGCTTATTTACTTTCTGCATCATTATTATACGTTTCTTAAGGATACGTTAACCCTTCCGCTTCCTCCGCAGTAATAACGGTGTATCGATTTCCTGTTCGTAATCCTAACAATTCTGCTTTTTCAATTGCATCCTGCATCGTTTCCGCATAAGCAGCTAAATATTTTTCTCCATTAATAATTTGGCAAATTACATATTGTTTCATTACGTTCCCCTCTTACTTTGTCATTAGTTGTGCAAGTTTTTTGATACCTATTTCAATTTCTTCTAACGTTGCGTATGAATAGGATAGACGCAAAAATTGATTTGCACTTCTATCATACAAAGCACCTGGATTTAATAAAATCTTTTCTTTCAATGCTTTGTCAAATAAGCTACGGTTCGAAACGGATACATTCATATGTAACCAAATATAAAAACCACCTGACGGTTCATACCAAGTTGCTATATCATGACAATATTTCTCTAACATTTGTATCATAAAATCTCTGCGCTTTTTCAACTTAGTTCTTACAAACTGTAAATGTTCATCATACAATCCATCTGTAAGCCATTCCGCTGCAATTTGTTGGGATATAGAACTTGAACCATAATCTGTTTGCATTTTTATATCTGCCAATCTTTGAATGACTGGCTCAGATCCAATGATCCATCCAATTCTTAATCCTGGACTAATGACTTTAGACATACTCCCGATATGTAGTACAATTCCGTTTTTATCATATGCTTTTAAAGGCTTTGAAACAGGTTCATCAAACCATAAGTCTTGATACACCGCGTCCTCTATAATAGGCAATCCAATTTCGTTACATATTTCCATAACTTCTATTCGTTTCTTTTCGTTCATACTAAAGTTCGTCGGATTATGAAAAGACGGGATTGTATATAAAATAGATGCATTAAATTGCTTCTTATATTTCTTAATATATGATGGATGTAAACCATTCTCATCCATCGGTATTCCAATTAAGCGCATTCCTGCTGATTGAAAAACATTAAGTGAATATAAATAAGATGGTTTTTCTAATAAGATCGATGCCCCTTTTGGAAGAAGCCCCATAGAAATAAGTTGCAAAGCTTGAATTGCTCCTGAAACAATTAATATAGAATCAGGAGTTACATATACACCATGTCCTTTTAAATAGTCCGCAATTTTCTTCCTTAAATAGAAATTCCCTTTCGGTTCTTCATACCCAAGTATCATGCTCGATTTTAAAAGCTTATTCATAATATCTTTCATCTTTTTTTCAGGTAAAAGACTTGGTGCGAGCTCACCTGTTCCTAAACGAATTACATGCGGATAAAATTCAGCTTGATTAATCTCTTGAATAGCAGGAAGGTTCGGATAATGAAGTCCTGTTTCTACATAGGACTGCCAATTAGGCGGGGGTGCATATGTAGAAGCACTCTCATTATTATTTACAACAATTGTTCCTTTCCTGCCATTCCCTTCAATGTATCCCTTTGCTACTAGTTCATCGAAAGCCATTACAATTGTACTCCGGTTCACACCAAATGTATGTGCCAAATCTCTTTGTGAAGGTAATTTCGTTCCAACAGTCCATTCTCCATTAACGATTCTTTCTTTTATATACGTTTCTATTTGTTTATACAGGGGTGTCGCTAGAGACATATTCGGTTTCCAAACGAATCTTTCCATCATATCACCTTGTATTCTTTTTGGTTGGTAACCACCCCAACCATATGGATGGATACAAATTTTCATTTCTTCTTTACAATATACACTATCATAATAAATTTAAATAGGAGGTAATATGATGAGTGAAGCAATTATTCATGGTATCATTCTTGCATTTGGGCTTATCATTCCATTAGGTGTCCAAAATGTTTTCGTCTTTAACCAAGGTGCGAGCCAACCAAACATTTGGAGGGCAGCTCCTGTAGTATTAACTGCCTCTATATGTGATACGTTACTCATATTAATTGCGGTGCAGGGTGTCTCCCTTGTACTCCTTACTTTTTCTTGGTTAACTAACACGTTATACATAATTGGATTTTTCTTTCTCCTATATATGGGCTTTGTTATTTGGAGAAGTAACCCTTCTAACGATATAAAACAAGAAAACAGTATGCCATTAAAAAAGCAAATCCTTTTCGCTGCGTCGGTTTCGTTATTAAATCCACATGCAATTTTAGATACAATCGGTGTAATTGGAACAAATTCTATTCAATACATAGGAAGTGAGAAATGGGCTTTCACACTGGCAACTATTATCGTTTCTTGGATTTGGTTTATAAGCTTAGCTTTAGCGGGGAAATTTCTAAAAAGAATAGACTCAACTGGAAAGACAATCGGATTATTAAATAAGTTTTCGGGTCTCATCATTTGGGGTGTCGCACTTTATATGTTAACACAAGTGATTTATTCTTAATGAACGAAAGAGAATTGCATGATCTATAAAACATCGTGCAATTCTCTTACAAATTATGAAGTAGGTTCCGGTTCCTGTTTTACGTTCTTTGCATCTTTTGCTGGTTTAATCCAAATGATTGCTATAACAGCACCAATACCAGCGAATATACTTGTTACATAAAACACTTCATGGTCAGCACCTTTCATGAAAAAAGAGTATAGAGGTGGCCCAGCTGCTACACCGATAAATCGCATAGAACTATAAAATGACGTAACTGTCCCCCTTTGCTCCTTTTCAATCCCTTGTGTAATTAAAGCATCTAAACATGGGAGTGCCATACCAATTCCGATTCCCATAATAACGAGACAAAAGAGTAGTAAATAAATTCCTTTTATAAATAAAGGAATAATGACTGAAGCAGCAGCCATTAAAAATCCAATATAAATACACTTCTTCATCACATTTTGATTATCTCCAATTTTTTTACCGGCCATATATGAACTAAGTGAGAGTACAAGTAACGGTATAGCGAGTACACACCCTTTCCATATACCATGAATGTCATACTTTGATTCCAGTATAGTCGACAAATAAAAGAGAATTCCGAATAAAATAAGCATAATAATTGCACCTAATACAAAAATGGCAATCAACCATCTTCCCTTTTCTCGAAACGTAGAGAGAATAGATTTTATAAACTCTTTAAGTGGAGGTACTTCTCCTTCTTGTTTCTTTGCCTTTACTAGAACAAGTAATAAAACAATTGATACTACACATAAAACTGGAATCGCCCAAAATGGTAAGAACCATACAATGGCAGCAAGAGCAGATCCTAAAATAGGGCTCAATACTTTTCCAAATGTATTGGATGTTTCAATGATTCCTAAACCTGTACTCACTTGTTTTTCATCTTTGTATAAATCACCAACACACGGTATAACAACTGGCATTGCACCAGCAGCACCAATACCTTGAATTGCTCTACCAATCAATATCCAAGTGTAGGGATTATCAACTTTCCAAGATACCCAACCAGTTATCGCTCCTCCTATAGCCGCAATCAGCAAACTCGGAACCATTACCATCTTTCGTCCCCATCTATCTGATAAATAACCAGCAATCGGTATAAGTAAAATGGCTACAATAGAGTAAATTGTAATAATCATGGATACTTGAAACGATGAAATATGTAATTTCTTTTCGATAGTCGGTAGGATTGGAATGAGCATTGAATTTCCTAATGTCATAACAAGTGGAACTGATGCAAGCGCAATTAAACAACAGTTTTCTTTTTTTAACATGTTGGCTTCGGAACCCTTTCATCGTATATTTCTTACCATATAATAGCCCTGCTGGAACGTAATTTTTCATTCCACCAGGGCTATTACATCTTTACTACTTCCCATTTACAACAAAAGAAATTGGGGAAAATATAGTATTATTCCTATTCTTTGAATCCAGTTCGCAATATATCCATACCAATTAATTGAAAAAAAAAGAAAGGAAGAATCCTTCCTTTCTCCTATAACCTTCTACAATTAGCGAGTATATCCGCCACCAAGTTGTTGTTCTGCCATCGCTACTAGACGTTTTGTAATTTCACCGCCTACAGAACCGTTTGCACGTGAAGAAGTGTCAGCTCCAAGTTGTACACCAAATTCTTGTGCAATTTCATATTTCATTTGATCTAAAGCTGCTTGTGCTCCATGTGATGCTAATTGATTAGAATTACGATTTCTAGCCATTACCAATCACCTCCTTATTTATATATAAATTGTGTTAAATTTCAATTTAAATACATGGTAATTTTTGGTTATTTTTATTTATAAAAAAAGAGTCTCTTCAATGAGAGACTCTTACATCATTTTATATTAAGAAGTTACTACTTCTAAATTTCTATTTCTTAATACTTTCATTTCTTCTTTTAATATATCTTTCGCATTATGCCCAAACCATTCGAGTGAAGCGAAATGGTCAGTATTTCTCACTTCCTGAATAATCTCATCATAATTTACGATACCTTCAAATAATGGAACCATACCAATTCGACTTCCCGCTGCTGCATATACATTGTTAGGTTCAAACACATGTAAATAATCTGCTGACGATATATTCTTAAAATGATAATGTTGTATCCACGGCTTTAGTCGATGGAAGCTGTCTATTGGATTTGCTCCCGACTCCCATATATGAAGAAAATCCAGGTTTATTTTCAAATTCGGATGATCTACTTCTCCTAATAATTCCAAAGTAGAAGGCAACGTATCCGTTAACGTATTTGGATGTGTTTCTAAAAGTACATACATATTATGCTGAGCAAATACTTCACAAATGATGCGAATACGATTCACATACTCTTTTCTCTCTTGTTCCGAGAAATCTTTGCTCCCCTTTTGTCCAGCAAACGTACGAATTTTGTTCGTTTTAAACCAATTAGCTAGTATTGCAAGTTGTTCACATTTCTCTATCGTTTTTTCAAAATCTGCCGTTAATGATATGTCTAAGTAATCACTTATCATCGTAATTTCTAAGTTTTTATTCTTTAAACAATTCAATTCTCGTTCTGTCGTTTCATACTCTTGCATATACAAATTTTGTGCATGAGTGCCCCACAATTCAATCCCTTCAAAACCGTTGTCATATGCAAATTGAACAATATCAGTAAATGAAATTAATTGATGACGAAAGGAAATAGTACATAATGAATATTTCATAGGTTCGAACTCCCTTATCTTAAATTCAGTTAGGTTTTTTTAATGCTAAGACAGACTCGTTTGTTTTCATTTCTTTCCATAATAAAAACTGTCTCTCTAATTCAGCCTTTATTTGCAGTTCAATTGCATTCATTTCATCCAGCTTTTCAACAATTGATAATAGCATACTTTTATTATTCGTCATTGCCATTTTAATTGCACGATACTGTACATTTGTAAATCCTTGTACAATATCTTCTACTCGATCACACCAATAATCAAATTCTTGCTCCGAATATTGCAACGTTTCACGGAAGTATGCAAAGGCATGTTCATAACTATATTTACGAATCGCAAGTACTGGTATTTGTTTTACTGCCGCTATAAGACCAGAAAGCGAATACCCTTCTTCTTCATTTGCCATTTTTATAATTAAATTTTTCAGCTCCATAGTCAGTTCATTGTCATTTCTTTTGAAAGTTTCTATGAAATAACTTGCTACCATTTCTTCTGTTGGTTCCTGAATTTCTTCTATATCAATGTAATATCCTCCACCAAATGGGTTATCTTGAACAGAGTGAATCACTTTTTCTCTTTCCATATTCCCTTCCCAGCGAAAGTCAGGATCTAGCATGAACCATTCTTCTTCTTTCTCCGTCTTTGATATCATTAAATAATGCGGAAACGGTTTTTGATGGAATTTATTTTCCCTCTCTGGCAATAGAGACATATCTACCATTACAATGACATAGCGATTCTCCGGCTTGTTTTCTACTAATTGTAAAAACGTTTCTACATTGTTATCCTTATCTTTTGCATGATCATACCATTCGTTCACTTTTACGCCATACAACTTTTCATACCATAATAAATAATTATCATGGTTAATATTTTCGGAGTGATACGATATAATACCGCCTTCCGTTATATCAAAATCACCGTCCCATAGTCCAAAATAAAAGGGACGAAAATCAATATCGCTACGCCTTTTTATAATTTCGCAAAAACAACTCACTAAACAGTGAACTTTAATTGAAGTCATATTCTCATCCACTTTCCTAAAGTTTAATTATTCACATTTACATCTTATACCGGCTGTAACTCCTCCATAAAATCAAGTAAAGATCCTACAGTAAGAAATGCTTTAGGGTCTACCTCATCTTCTGGAACGCATAGCTTTACATCCATTTCTATGTAAACTATAAGTTGTAACATCATTACCGAATCTATATATAAATCTTGGTTTAAACGCATCGTTTCTTCTAAATGCGTTACATTTTTTAGTTCCATTTTTTCTATCATAATTTTCAACACTTCATTTTTTAATGTTTCACGTCTCATGTTGTAACCTCTCCCATCTCTAGTAGCTTTCTACTTACTTTTCCAGTTTTATTTTTCGGAATTTCAGTTACACTTTCAATCTCATACGGAACTTTATAAGCTGGTAAATGCTGTATACACCATTCTCTTATTCGAACCGGATCAATATGAGAGATTACTTTCGCTTTCACTATTTCGCCCATCACAGGATGTTTCCCTCGATATACAATTGCCTCTTGAACGCCTTCTAGTCGAAGCATCGTTTCTTCTACCTCTATCGGAAAGACTTTTAATCCTGAAACGTTAATCACATCATCCATGCGACCCATAAAATGAAGCCCGCGCTCAGATTTATACCCCAAATCTTTCGTGAAAATTTCTTTATCGTTCATTTTCACTACGATCTCTTCAGGCATATTTTCATCTGAACCTATGCTTATACTCGTATGAGATAGTGGGTTTCCTAAATCTAAATGGCTTTTCATATCATGACATATACTAATACAACCTGCTTCAGAACAACCATATTGTTGCATCATATATGTTGTCGTTTCTTTTAGTTTATAAAACAATGCTTCTGGTAAAGGTGCTCCGGATGTCATAATTTTATGAAACTGAAACGTTCCTTGTGGGAAACTCCCCATAATATGTAACATAAGTGGTACTGCATATATGATATGTTTTTCTGTATGACGAACTATATTTAATGCGAATTTAGGGTTTTTATTCGTAATGATGATAGGTTTGCTTCCCCTCGTAATTGCAGATAACGTACCACATATGAGTCCGTATGAATGTGAAACAGGAGCCATAACAATTGGTACTTCATCTACTTCACAGTTTAAAGCCTCATTATAAGCAGTAATTTCTGTATCCACTTCCGTCCATGCTCTACGAATCAGTTTCGGTTCACCTGTAGTTCCAGAACTATATTGCAATAAAGAAGGCTCTTCTAGTAAAGAGTTCACTACTTCTAATTTCGTAAAACCGCTAAATTCTCCATATAAAATCCCGATACAATTTGCACGCTTTGCCATTTCAATAGCTGTTTCTTTTGGTGTATCTTCATGTATAAGTAATACTGATGATTTCTTTTCTTTTAAGAAAAACACAAGCGTAATAATATCGAATGGATCTTTCAGACAAAGCGCAAATCTATTTCCTGCTGCTTCTTGAAAATGTTCCATTTCCTCATAAACTTGAAACCTCAAATCAAAATCACTTTTGCTATACTCTTCTTTATTAACGATTAGCATAATTTCCCCCTGTAACAACTGATTTTTGTTTGTTAAGTTGTCTTGCTCTATACAATGGATTTGGAACTTCATGAACGAGCGATTCCACATCCATATATAATCGACGCTTCGTTAATTGCTCAGCATAGAATGTAGGAGTGTATAGCTGAATACTTTCAAATCTATCTTTCAAGTGTGGATATTTTCTAAAATGATTTTCAATTTCTTCGACCACTATCATCCAAAAACTTTCTTCTTTCCAATCATATTCATCCGCAAGTACAAAAGCTAATTCTCCTACATTAAATAAGAACAGTGCATCTAATACCATCTCTTGTAAACATTCAATACGATCCATTTCAAAGAAATCATTCATTTTTCCATTCGCATACGTTTTATGCATTTTAGTAAAGTCCGGACATTTATTAACTTCTTTTAAGAATGGACGATAAAACTCAAGTCCTTCATGGAAATCCTTTAATGCAATACGGACAGGTAGCCCTTCTTTATGAACTAAAATCATATTTTGTCCGTGTGATTCTAACGCGATCCCATGTTCTACAACAAGATGTATAACTGGAATAATTGCTTTTTGAATCAGTAATCGTAGCCAATTTTCTATCCCATATTTGTTTAACCACGTATCAATAACTGGTGTGCCATCTTTCTCTTTTGCATATACACCGTTAAAAGGAACAGCATCCTCTTGTCTATCCAAATATTTATGAACACTTTCACGCCAAATGCACCCTAATGAACCATATGTGGCTTTCTTATTCGCATCATACGTTACACTCGAAAATTCTTTTAACAAAATGATGCGTGATTCATCCCTTAAATAAGAATCCCGACTTATGATATCACTTAACCAATTCGATATAGCTGGTGCACTCGCAACTGAATATGGTTTCAGCGTACGGAGTGTTGAAGTATTAAGTATGTTCAGTGATAACTTTACATATGGTCTCTTTGGATTCGTAACATTTCTTAACGTCCTCATCGACTGTTGCGCACAATAATCGTCCGCTGATTTTCCTAAATAAATAATATTTTTATCTTGTATATGATCAGCGTAATTGGGAATGATGAAATTTTCCCACTGCCAAGGATGAACAGGTATAAACACGTACTGCTTTGCATCACATCCCGTACTGTAAATTCGTTCCATATAAGCTTCTAATATAGGTCCGCCTATCTCACCTTTTAAAATATTGTCATACATCACTTCATTTTCATAACCTACAGTCGCATATTTCTTATGGGCTGCAATCCATATAAGTTTTATTGGCCTCATAAATTCATATCCATATTGAAAATTGTCACGATATTGAAATCCAATGCGCGCTTTATAGATAGGATGATATGGGTGGCCATCTACTAAATGGCTTTCGAAGTCATCGTATGATTTTTGAGTATATTTCACCTTATTATGTCTTTCATATTGTGCAATCGTGTCCTTAAATATCGTTTGTTCTAATTCGTGAATAAAAGAATCTAATTTCGTTTGTTCTACGTTAACAACTCGAAAAACTTCTTCCAAAAATCGCGAAACTGATTGTACTTCTTGTTTTTCCTCTTGAACTCTTACTATTAATGAATCTATAGAAATACGTCCAAATGTCATTCGTTCGCTTCCGTAACATTCGTACGTGACACTTTTGTTGTCTTCATTAAGTCCTTGTATAAGAAAAAGAATTTGTTCTTCGCTTTCTATACGAACTGGCGTAATGATTCCCTCATAAATTAACGATTCTACTAATTGACGTAACACTCTTCTTCGCACTGAAACGTAATCTTTTGATTCAAGCGCTTTCAATATTTTTGTATGATACATGTTCACTCTCATAAACCCCTCCACCTTATAAAAATACCATTATTTGTATTACGTGAAATTTTAACGTTATTTATGAACGGACAGCCACTTCTCTAACGAGCGGATTCTGTACCTGTACGTAAATTGCTTGTTCTAAAGGATTACTTAACTCGTCGACATCGAAAAATCTCGTTAATAAATTGGCTTTACATGCCAACTTATCCTCTTCTAACAATTCTCTTAAAAAGGTCGAAGGTTCACGGTTATAAGGAAGGAATGATTCCAGTACAGATCTTAATTCCGAGAGAAGAATTTCCTCCTTAATTAATCCAGCTGTACCAAATCCGTTAATGAGTCCAAACATATGATTGAAAATTAAATAGTAACGAAATCTTTCATCCACAATGTAATCGTCATATAAATTTCCAGTACGTTCTCCAATACCCGCTAACTCGTTATTAAGCATTTCTTTCATTGAATTACAGAAATAAAACCCTTGATTATCACGGAAATAATATTTTACTGGGTAACCGTCTTTTAGCTGCACAACACTATTTTGCTGATGAGCTTCTAACGCAACACCATAACGTAAGTACATCCATACCATTGGCTTTAAAGAAATATTCATATATCGTCTAAACCAATCTAAACTTACTTCTTCGCAGCTTCTACTTTCTACATCTGCTAGTCGATGAATAATATTCGATAAACGAGTACGTTCCCCAGGTATAGCATCTTGAACTAATCCAGCAATTAAAGTAGCGTCATTTGCATGTTCACCATAAAAAGGATTCTCTCGTATAATTACTTCAAATCCAGATTCTTTTGCCCCGTAATTTAATGTAATACATGCTGGATCACAAATAAAATCAAACCCTGGAAACTTCTCTAACACTTCACCAATTGCTGTATTTAGCATTTCCTTTCCTTCAAGACCACTCTCTAGTTCCTTCAATTTATTAATGCGCATTGAATTTGTTACTTTTACTGGAAATGAAAACTTAAGCATATACTTTGATTGGGGATGATATAACGTCCTAAGTGATGATGTTGCCATATAACACTTACCGGCAGGACCGATATATTCAAGTACTCCTTGATCTATCCAATCCTGTACGTGTGGTTGGTGTAATAGCCATTCTGCCTGAAGCGGATGTATTGGAAGTAATGAATATTCATCTTCCCTACAATACTTCGATATAAATTCTTTACTAACCATCTCATCATTACTTAGCTCTTCTTTTAGAATTACTGTTGTAGAATCTAATAATAATGATTTTTCCTTTACTATACTTTTATGTGCCCTAAAATAATGAAGCTGACATTCTCCTTTTAATTCTGGAGAATACATTGCACTTTTCCATTCCAAAATACCTTGTCTACTCTTTGGAGTTGGATGGGTTAAATGTCCAAATAATAAGGATTGCTCTGCCTCTATAAAAGTTGTATGGAAACCGTATAATGCAGATGTATCTTCTCTTCTCTCCCTAGTAAATTCTTCAATATTTTGACAACTACGAATAACTCGAAGCATAAGTTCAGCAGGATTCGTCCCTTCTCCGTAGTTGATAGACATCTCTTTTATTAAGAATGTAATAACTGTAACGTAATCTGCTTTTATAACATTCTTATTTTCTCCCATTTGATAATAAAATTGTTCTCCAAACAAATGGCGATCTGTTGCTGATTTATATATAACTTCTCCATACAAAGTAACGTTCTGCGCCGATAGCCGACAATATAAATATGTGGGGACTATATCTCTATTCAACGTATTACTGAAGATACTTTTCATTTTTTCATCCTCTGTAATCCATTCTCCACTCCCTGTTTCCCTTAAATAACAGTTTAAAAAACTTTGTAATGTTGCATGTTCTGCGATTTGTTTCGCATGCTGCATATTGGTCCTCCTCTTTATATTAAAGCTATCGAAATTTTATATACTAAACAACAATTGAATATCGTTATCAATTATGATTCTAATTGATAACGATATTCAATTCAATAGTATATTTCAGAATTTTTTTATCTAATTTAATTTTTCTTGTTTTCTCTCTTTTCTTTAATCTAGTTAAAAATACACGAAAAAAATACTCAATTTCAAACTACATACTTACTATTTTTCATTAGTAATCCATCCAAAATAGTTAAACAAAAGAGGTATACCTTAATTGGTATACCTCTTTCAAACATAAAGTTTACATAATAATATTATTTATATCTCTCCAACAATACGCTGTTTCTTCTATATTTAGTCTCTCTAAAAATTTCGTATCAATTTTTTCTGGATTAAATTTTTCATAAAACTTTTTAGAAGGATTATTCGTAACAACCCAAACTAAAAGTGATTGCATATCATTGTTTATACATTCCGATAGTAAAGCTTGAAATAACTTTTTTCCTATTTTCATTCCTTGATACTCTTGTAAAAGATAGATCGCATATAATTCCCCATCACAATTATATGCACCACTTCTTTCCACTCCCCCGTCGATGAATCCAATTATTGTTCCATCTAACGTCTCTGCTACAAATCTATATTGGTATTTATCTTCTTGCTGAAAAATGTTTTTCCATTGTTTTTCTCGTTGCTCATATGTTATATTTTCTAAAATTTCGTCAGCGAATATCCTTTTATACGTTGTTTTCCAGCTATCAACATGCACCTTTGCTATACCTGATATATCCTCTTTAATTGCTCTTCTAATATGTACTTCCATCATTTCTCCCCCTTGTTTATTCATCATTATATCAATTTATCCCCTTCAAAACCCAAATAAAAAAAGAGTGAATTTCACTTCACTCTTTTTTTCACAATTATCTACTTTCCACTTCAACTGAAACTACTCGATCAATCTCTTTTAGGGAACTATATAACTCTGTTGTATATAAATCTTCTGGAGCTAAAATAACCATCTCCAATTGCTGAAATGCTCCACCATCTATATCTTTTATTTTCACTCGTTTCACATGCATACCTAAATTTTTAATTTGCTTAAATATACCATCTAACTCATGATGCTCTTTTACAGTAATTTTTATAGATAAATCCTTTTGTCTTAATGAATACGGACCTGCAATTTTCACAAGTTGCGGAAGTACATTAATCGCTAAAATGATTAAAATCATAGCAACCGTCGCTTGTAAATAAAATCCTGCCCCAATTGCTATCCCTAAAGCTGAAGCAGCCCACACCATAGAAGCTGTCGTTAATCCGGAAATAACGTCATTACTTCTTCGTAAAATAACACCAGCCCCAAGAAAACCAATCCCGCTCACAATTTGAGCAGCTAAACGCATTGGATCCATATTTGTATGCCCTGGAACAGAATATACATGTACGGATTCAATTGAAACCATCGTAATTAAACAACTTGCTACAGAAATAACCATACTTGTTTTCACACCAAGCGGTTTATTCTTTAGCTGCCTATCTATCCCGATGAATAATCCTAAAAAGAGTGCTAAACCTAATTTGAGTAAAAATTCATATGACATATTTCCATTCTCCTTACTTTACAATGTTTCCCTTGGAATAATTCACTATAACTCTTTTATGATATCAATTCCAGTCTTTTCTATTCATTTAACGTAAAAAACCGAAAAAACATTTGTGACGATGTTTCTTCGGCTTTTTATTACGCTTAAAATTCTTCTTTATTTTTGATCTTTAATCTTAATCTCTGCATCTTTGTAGAATGCTAATTTACTGTCATTATACTCTTTTGTAAAATTGTTAAATTGCTCTTTTGATTTTTGCGCTTCCACAGTTGATTCATTAACAGCTTTAACTTTTTCACCAATTTCTTTTAATTTCGTTTCTTTTACTTTTAATTTTTCATACAGTTCTTTTTCAGTCGCTAACGCCTTCGTATAATTTTCATTCATCTTTTGGAATGCATCATAACGGTTTTTATACGACTCTTCTACTGTTTTCGCTTGTTTTTGTAACTTCTTATCTTCAAGCTTCTCTATATTTCCTTGCACAGATTTTGTTTCTTTCTGAGCTTTTTCCAGCATTTCTTTCTCCGTTTTTAATACTTTTTCACGGTCATCTACATTTGCAGTAGCTTGCTCTATCTTCTTCATAACAGCATCATTATGATCTTTACCTTCTTGTAAAATTTGAGAATATAGCTCTTGACCTTCCTTCTCTAACTTCTCTAACTTCTTCGCTTCATCAACTAATGATTTTTCTTGTGTTGCCGCTGTTTCAAAAGCTGTATAAAGATTTTCTTCAGGTTTTTCACCGAAACAACCTGTTAATAGTCCTACTGATAGTGCTCCAACTACTGCTACTTTTCCATACTTCAACGTTCATTCCTCCATTACATACGGTTATCATGCCAGAAATTCACTGGGAAGTGACTCTCTTCATGATAAGCTTCAAACTCATAACCCTTTTCTTTTAACCCTTTTAAAATTGCTGGCACAGCAGCAACTGATTGTGGGTGAATGTCATGCATTAAAATAACTTCCTGTGGTTTTGTTGCATTTGTTATTACATTTTGAGCAATTTGTGCTGCCGCTGCATCAACCTGCATTTTATTATATTTCCAATCTGAAGAATCAATTGTCCAGTCCCATACTTTTAAACCGCCCTCTACTACTTTATTGCGAAGGCCTTCATTTAAACCAGGGTTCGATCCGTATGGTGGACGTGTTAATTTAGGTGATTTCCCGATAATATTTGCAATTAATCCTTGATCTTCTTTCATTTCATTAACATATTCGCCATTTACATATAACTTTGCAAAATTATGTGTCATACTATGCATTCCAACATAATGCCCTTCTGCATCTTCACGTTTCACTAAATCCGGAAACTGTTTCACATTCGCGCCAATTAAAAAGAAAGTCGCCTTCGCATCATGCTGTTTTAACATATTTAACAATTCAGCCGTATATTTCCCTGGGCCATCATCAAATGTAAGATAAGCAACTTTTCTTTCTTTCCCATTAAAACGACTTGGTGCCGTTTTATTCATTTCTACTTTCGGTTGTTCACTTGCAAGCTGTACTACGTTTTCTTGTTTTGCAACAGCCTTTGCTGGTGAAGTAATGGATTGAAACATGAAATACCCAATAGCTACTGCTGCAATCGCTATTAAAACGACTACTACTCGTTTAATTTTAAAAGCTTTTTCCATTCTATCGAATTCCTCTCCCTATTAATCTTATATATAAATCACCCAATATAATTATACATCTATTTATTTTATTACACTATATAAACAGACCTATATATGTATTATAATGGGAGTTTTATCAAAATAGTTGTTCCTATTCCTTCTTTACTTATAAAACTAAGTGTACCTCCATGAAGCTCTACCATTTTTTTAACGATAGCTAAACCAAGACCGGCACCTGTAGCATGGTTATTAATCTGGTAAAATGACTGTTCTATATATGGTAAATGCTCTTTAGCAATTCCAATCCCTTCGTCTTTCACCTTGATCACTACTTGTCCTTCATTTTTAGTCACTTCAATGTGAATTGTACCTTTTTCATGTGAATATTTTATAGCATTTTGAACAATATTCAAGAAAATTTGCTTTAGCCTATTTCGATCTCCCATCAATTCAATTCTTTCTATCGTATTCATAAATTGAATTTGTTTCTCTTCAGCGTTAGGAGTTAATTGCCAAATCGTCTCCTCTAGTATATCGTATATTTGCACCTTTTGTTTATATAAATTGAAATGATTTGATTGTAATCTTGAAAAATCTAGCAATTCTTCTACTAAATGAATCAATCGGTCTGTTTCACCTGATATAATTCCCATACCTTGCTTTATCTCTTCTTCCGTTAAATGATCTACCGTTTTTAACGTCTCACTCCAACCTTTAATCCCCGTTAAAGGCGTTCGTATTTCATGAGAAATCGAAGCAATAAATTCATTTTTCATCTGTTCCGCTTTTTCTATTTTATTAGACATATGATTTAAACTATGTGCCAAATCACCTAATTCGCCAGGATAATCCTCTTTAATTTTCTTCTTTAATGTACCTTCTGCAATTTGTGAAGAAGCATGAATAATAGATTCGATCGGTTTAACAAACGAATTCGCTAATCTTCTACTGATTAAGAAGACAATTCCTGAAATAACAATGCCTACAGAAATAGTAAACATAATGATTTCGATAATCTTTGCATTTACATTCGTTAAAACAGTTGTATATTTCAAAACACCTATCGTTTGTCCTTGATGAATAAGCGGACTAATCACTTCTAATTGTTTCACATTATCTTTCGTAGCAGTCACTTGATGATACATTTCTCCTTCTAGTAACGAATACGGAATAACTATTTTACCTTCTACCTTTCTTCCACTTGACGACTGTATAATCGTTCCATGTCGATCAATTAATTGCAATTCTGTTCCTTCTAACTGAAAGCTCTCAATTATATCACCGCTGTATTCTTGCAAACGAATAAAGTAGAGTGAATTGTATTCAGAGAAAAATCGTGTACTTGTCTTCGCATGAGATTCTATATATTGCACAATACCATTATAATAATAACGATAAATGGAGGCTGAAAATACGACTTCAAATAATACAAGCATAAGTATAATGACCGTCATAAAATATAAAGTCACTTTTCTTTTCATCTTATACTTTCCTTCCACACATATCCTTTTCCCCACACAGTAAGAATAAATTCAGGTTCTGATGGATTACATTCTATCTTTTGGCGTAACCGCCTCATATTTACATCTACTACTTTCGTCTCACCTACATAATTCGTTCCCCAAATCATATTTAAAATTTCATCACGTGAAACCGGCTTTGAAGCCTGATTCATCAAATACTGTAATATCATATACTCTGTAGGGGTTAAATCAACTAATTGTCCACTTTTATATAATCTTTCTTCTATAACATTTAACGAAAACGGGCCAGATATGATCGTATTCGCTTTTTCATCATGTACTTCTATTCTTCTTAATAACGATTGTATACGTGCAGTTAATTCCACTGGACTAAACGGCTTTGCGATATAATCATCTGCACCAATTCCTAGTCCTTGTACTTTATCTTCATTTTGTACGCGTGCGGTTAACATAATAATACCTATTTTTTTATTTTCTTCCCGGATAGATTTACAAACTTGAAAACCATCAATTCCTGGTAACATTACATCAAGCAATGCTACATCAACAGTATGTTCACATAAAATCTGTAACGCTTCTTCTCCCGTACTAGCTTCTAACACATAAAATCCAGCACGTTTCAAATTCAAGACGATAAAACTACGAATTGGCATTTCATCTTCTAAAACTAAAATTGTTGGCATAATTTCCACCTCCCTACTCTTGTTGATAATCCGCTAGCGGTTTTACATATGCTTTCACTTTTTCAAAATGTGATTGTTTCGGTACGGCGTATACGTGAGAGGCCGTTTTCACTGCTGCTTCGTATCCTTTTATTTTGAACCATTCTTTCCGCTTAAATATATGGACTTCAAGCCATAGCTCATTTGTCGTAGTATCTATAAATTTTTGAACATCTGATGCTTCTTGCTGAACTGGAACAGTTATTTTCCCAATTAAAGCTTGCGGGATTTTCACAAAATAACCTTTCTCTATATTTACATATCTTTCTTCTATCGGTTTAATTCCATCTTCACTCCACTGAATATAACGTTCAAACATCGTACTCTCTCCGTACGATACCTCTTCCCAACCTTTTGGACGCACTGTACGAACAAATTCAATAATGCCGTCTTCATTTATATCTTTACTTTCGACTACATAATCATTGAATAAGTCTTCTTTTCCATCTATAGGAAGTGGCTCATAATGACCCGTATCAAATTTTGCTACATACGTTATCCCTGAATGAGCGCCAACACCTGCGTCAATTACAACCGCCTTTAGTGATTTAGAAATGCGGCCCATTTGTATTCTTTGGATGCTATTTATAAATGGATCGAATGACACTTCAGATAAAGTCTTAAATTGTTCCATGAACTCAACTGTCAATTTTTTATCCTTTTCATATGTAACAAGGCTTATATCTTTCAGTCCATTTTCATTTAAATCCTCTATGAATAACTTCGTATAACTTCGATTATATATTTCCTTCATATCTTCATTTTCTTCCGAAAAAACATACATAATATGTTCTAACGATTCACGATTGACAGAAATTCCGATTAATAACTCTCGCTTCCCGTTCCCTGTAAAATCACCGACTTCAACGATATCTACATCTCCACCATCAAATCTATGTGTGGACTTTATTCTCCAGCCATTTGCGATTTCTTCATAGACAGCTAAATATACGCTATGATCTTCATTCGGCACTTTATAAAATAAGATGGCTTCTTTCTTATTATCTTGTTTAAAATCCATTGACCAAATCATCTGTTTATCTTTATTAGACATTGGAGTAAGCAATCGATAATTTACAGGCAAATCTTTATCTATTTGCTCTTTTAGTTCATTAATCCATTTTTCATTGGCAGGAGCACCCATTAAACTTGTTGGAGCTTCAGACATTTTACATCCAGTCAACATAAAAATGATTCCCATAATGCCTATCCATTTCTGCATATGATATCTTTCCTTATTACAGATTTTAATTATTTTTCTTTACTTTTTGCTTCTCCAATATTCTCATACATATGAGTATAATTTTTCTAAAATAAAAAATCGTTACAGAAAAGTTACAAATCCATTCCGATTAAAAAAAGATTGGCGAAAGCCAATCTTTTTTTATTATTCGTTTCGAACTGGTTTTGGTGTTACACCTAGATGATCATTTAATTTTTTTGAAATATCTTTCACATTTTTTTCATTTGGAATGTAATAATAAATACCTCCGATACGTTTATCCGTACCTTCTATTTGCATTTTTTCCATTTCCAAATTAGATCCTGCCATATTTTTTGTAATAGCAAGCATATCATCGAAAGTTAAGTTCGTTTTCATATTTTTATCAACCGCATCAAGTAAAGAACCCATTTTGCTAATAGATTGGACAGACATCGCTTTTTTAGCAATTGCTTCTATTACAAGTTGTTGTCTTTGACCACGCATTGCATCACTGTCAATTTTACGCGTTCTTGCAAGTGCAAGTGCTTGTTCGCCATTTAAATGTTGGTAACCTTTCTCCAAATGAATCATACCCGCTTGGTCTTTACTATCTTGCTCTGTGAAAGTAACAGGTACATCAATATCAATACCACCAAGTGAATCGACAATTTGTACGAATGATTCAAAGTTAAACTTCACATAATAATCAACAGGAACATTTAAAAATCTTTCCACTGTATCTCGTGTACTTTCAACACCACCAAATACGTGTGCGTGTGTAATTTTATCTAATTTCTTTCTAGATGGAATATATACACGTGAATCACGCGGAATACTCACTAATTTAACTGATTTATCATCTTTATTAATTGTTGCTAATAAAAGTGCATCTGTTCGAACAGCTTCTCCGTATTGACTTTTTCTCATTTCACTACCATCTACACCCATGATTAAAATTGAAATGTTATCCTTTAAAGGTTCAACTTCTTTATCACGCTTCGATGACTTATCAATTTGTGCATACGCATCACTTACAACAGCTTTTGCTTTATTATATATTAATGATCCATATCCTACTCCTCCAAAAATAAGTAGGAAAAATGGAATTAAAATGAACCATTTTATTGACTTTCTTTTAGAACGTTTTTTACTGCTTCTCGTATTTTGTTCTAATTCAGAGCTCATTTTCATTCGCCTCTCTTTCTCTTTCCCTAGTATAATGTATGTCTAGCAATCTTCATATTGAATTTCCTTTCAAACACCTTACATTTTTGTAAGGTTACATGATGAATCCAATATGTATTCCATTTCACATTATACTCTCGTGCTTATTTTTGGCAAGTCACTATTTTTCATCTTCAAAAATTTAACACTTCGTAACATCCTAAATTACAGATTTATAAATTTATTCGTTTCGAATCCTTCAATTTTCACCTAAAAAATTAGTAATGCAACAATACATTTCATATTATCCCTCAAGCGGTGTATATATTGTTTTCTCCCCATGATTATAAATAACAGCGGATTTTGCTTTTAGTTTCACCTTATCTATTTCTATCTCTTCATTTGAGAAATTCACAATAACTTTAATATCTTTTCCATATGAAGCAGATTGGACTAATTTATCTTCTGACAAATATGCAAAGTTCGTCATTTCTTCTTTTACTGCCTTTTCATGAACTTCATTCCAAACTTTCAGATGCTGCGTAATCTCTTGTTTATGTTTGTTCCACTCTACTTCATCTAAATGGTACAACGGAGGAATATTATACAATAACTCATATAACATACGGTTTCCTACCTCATCTTTTACTTTCAAACTTCCCCATTCCCAGTGATGCGTTGTAATTACAGAATCGTTGTATACTAATTTGTATAACGGTACCGAATATACTGGATTTAAATATACTTGTTTATATTCTTCTTTTAACGGTACTTGTTTTGCATATTTTTCTGGAACATTTTGATTCGGTGACCAATATCCGCCCACATAATACGGACTTGTTTTATTTTTCCTCATATCTTCATCGTCCCATTTAATAACTGGCGTTTCAATGCCGTGAGCAAATGCAATCGTGCTACTCGCAAAGTCATTTCCGCCCTCAGAGCCAACTACCATACCTTTTTCTTGTGCAATATAATCCATTCGTTGCAACCTTGCTTTTAAATCTTGTTCTTGTGTTGTTATATGTTTAGCCGAATAGTCATCGTAAATTTCCCCTGTTGCATCACAATCAATAAACCATGAATTATATTTAGGTCCATTTTGTAATATATCGTTCATTCGCTCTTTTACACTAGGAAGAGATAAAGTTGGATTTAATTTTCGCCCTCTACCTAAAAAACCTTGCACCTTTTCTCCATTTTTCTTCGTCACAGTTGCCTCTTCATATAACGATGGATCATGAAAAGAAGCTGTATTCCAATTTTTATCAGCCTTTTCGTGAATAGAATGGTAAGAATCATACGGACCAACTAAATATCCCATTTTCTTAGCTTCTGTCACGAAATCAGGCTGCATATACCCTTGTTCCCAGTTCGGTAACCCAATCCACGCATTGTCTATTCCTGCCGCTTTCATTCCCTTTATAATATCCGTTCCATCTGCGTTACCCCATTTACTTACGTCTTCAACCGCATCACCGAGCGCTGATTTTAATACATGCTTATTTAAGTTATATAACTCCATCTGCGTTAAATGATCTACACCTTTGCTTAATAACTCACTAGCGTTCTGATCAACTTTTTGGAAAATATCCTCTTTATACAATTCCTTCATTGATAATACTTCGTTTATATAACGTAAAATAACATTCTTTTGATACTTATCAATGAAATCTTGTTTACTTACTTGATCTAATACATTCAGTTCCCCAGGCTCTGAACTATTCTTTTGAATAAGTTCTTTTATATGACTAAACAGTGGGCTATTTATTTGCTCTCTTAGTTTTGGCCAATTTATATTACTTTCTGATAAACCATTTTGATTCCAAAAATAAAAATGCGCCGCTCCATATAACTTTTCGATTTCTTTATTTTTTCTAGCCTTTTCTTGTAATGTTTTAAATTCACCTTTTCGAACAATATCATCCTTATACAGTTTAGCAATGCTTACCGCATCATTATTTGTCACATATAATTGAAATTCATATGTTTTATTTTTATTTATGCTCGGAAATTCATGTGTAAAATCAAATCCTATTTTCGGATCCGAATGAAATTTCAATTCATTATTAAACATATTGTTTGCAATATATACAATTGAATATTTCGAACCATTTAATGCGAAAAACTTCATAGAAAATGATTCAGCAAATGAATATGCATCATCCTTTAAAAACTTCTTCCAATTTTCATCATTGCTCGGAATTTGCTTACCCTCCCATAACGGAAGTGTATAATTTTCAGCTTCTACTTTCGGCCATGTAAAGCTTTCTGCACCAGTCGATTCCACTTCAATGTTTAAGTGTTCTTTTTTCTTTTCTAATTTTATTTTTACTTTTTGATCTGGATATTCCCACGATGTACGATCCTTTTCTTTTTTTACATTCGATACCTTCATTTTCGGTAGGGGTTGTGATGCCTGTTCCTTTACCCCCTCATGTTCTACAGTTAATGTGAATGTTTCTGGATTTACATCATAAGTAAAATCTTTATACGTCGCTTTCTTTATTTTAGACTCTTGTACAGCATTACTACCTTTTACGTCACAACCGACTAAAGTCGAAAATGACATAGTTGTAAGAAGACATATCGCTATCATTTTTTTCATCCTCTGCACCTCCACCAATGAATATACAGGTGGTTTGTTACAGGAATGTGGCAAAAAATAATAGAGCTAGCATTTTGCTAGCTCTATTTGGAGTATTAAAAGTTGATATGAACAACTATAATTCGCTTAGAAGATATGTAATACAGTAACTGCATTTTTTCTCAACAATTATGAAACTAAACAAATCAAAATTTTAACAAGCATTCTTTAACTGAAAAAATAAGTGTATACAATGTATCCTAAAAGTAGTACTAAAATGATTATCCCTGTACCTTTCCAATTCATACCGCCTGCTATATCAACTGGACTACCTGTTTCCGCTCTATTGAGTCCGTCGTGTAAAGAACCAGTAGGATTACTTTTTAATTCACTTTGTCTCATACGCTCTCTTTTTTCTTCTGGTGACTCTTTATTCATTTAATCACCTCCAAAATGAATGCACTCTTTGCTACATTATTCAAAATTAACATTTGTTTTATATTTTTTCCGAAAAAACCTAATTTAAAATTGGTTTGCAACGTAAAGAAAGCTAGCCATGCCAGCTTTCTTTATAATCCAATATGCTCTTCCTTATTTACAATAATACCTTTATGGTCGATTTCTAGCTCCCACACTTTCATAGACGTAAATACTCTCGCTAATTGCTCACCAATTTCTTGTCGTTTATCATATGGCGTTAATATAAAAATGGATGGGCCTGCACCACTAAGCGCTGTGCCGTATGCTCCAAATTCTTTTGCACATTTACGAATAGATGGTAATAACGGGACCAGTTCTAAACGAAATGGCTCGTGAAAATGATCTCTTTCCATCATTTCTCCTACAACTTCCCACTTCTTTTGACAAAACGCAGCTACTAATACGTTGCTGATTGCACTAGCCTTAACTGCTTCATGAAACGGAAACACATCTGGTAATACAGATCGGCTTTCCTCCGTATTTAACTCTTCATTTGGAATAAGAGAGATTACACCTAATTCCTTACTTTCAATTCTTACAACCGAAACATTTTTTCCATCCAGTGCTCCGATTACAGTTCCTCCTAATATAGAAGCAGCCACATTATCAGGATGTCCTTCAAAATTTGTAGCAATTTGAACTTTTTGATCAGTTGTTAAGTTCAAATTACCTAGTTGATTTGCAAGCTCTATCCCTGCTACAATGGCTGATGCACTACTTCCTAGACCTCTTGTTAGTGGGATATTACTAGTAACTTCTATTATATGGGATGATAAAGAAGGACTCACTTTACATGCCGTGCTAACGATTAAATTTTTATCGTCTGTCGGAATTGACTCTTCAAAGGAATGGATTACTTGCCATTTATCAGCTTTTTCTTTTACCACCACATCTAAATATAATGACAAAGCTATTCCTACTGAATCAAATCCAGGTCCAACATTTGCTGTACTAGCAGGAACACGAATACTTAATGGTATCACGACATAATCACCCCTTTAATATGCTCTTTAATTTGTTCTATATTGTTTGAAACACTTGCAATGTCCAATGTATTAGAAGAAATTGCGATATCAGGATCTTTCAAGCCATTTCCAGTTAAAACTGCAACAACTGTCTCTCCTTTTTTGATTTTCCCAGATTGAACATGTTTAATAACGCCAGCTAATGAAGCATTTGATCCTGGCTCAGCGAAAACCCCTTCTGTTTTTGCTAATAATCTATACGCATGTAAAATTTCTTCATCCGATACCATATCTATTTCACCATGAGACTGTTCAGCAGCCTCTACTGCATATGACCAACTTGCTGGGTTACCAATGCGAATCGCTGTTGCAATTGTTTCAGGTTCTTCAATTACATGTCCTTTTACAATTGCTGCTGCTCCTTCCGCTTCAAACCCGTGAATTCTCGGCTTCTTATAGCCTTTTTCTTTTTCATATTCACAGAAACCTTTCCAGTACGCTGTAATATTTCCAGCATTCCCAACAGGAATCGCTAAAACATCTGGTGCACTTTGTAACTGGTCACAAATTTCAAACGCCGCTGTTTTTTGCCCTTCAATTCGATAAGGATTCACTGAGTTTACTAATGTAATCGGTTCTTCCGCAGCAATATTTCTTACAGCCTTAAGTGCATCATCAAAATTTCCTTCTATTGAAATGATTTCAGCCCCGTAAGCGACTGCTTGCGCTAATTTTCCATGTGCAATCTTTCCTTCTGGGATTACGATTATACATTTCATTCCAAGGCGTGCCGCGTATGCTGCAGCCGATGCCGAAGTATTACCTGTTGATGCACAAATAATTGCCTCCGAACCTTCTTCTTTCGCCTTCGCAACAGCCATTACCATACCACGATCTTTAAAAGAACCTGTCGGATTAGCTCCTTCGTACTTACCGTATAACTGAATTCCTAATTGTTTTGATATATTTAGTAACGGAATAAGCGGTGTGTTTCCTTCCATTAAGCTCACATCAGGTGTATTTTCATTCACCGGTAAATAAGAAGCATACTGTTTTAATAATCCTTTATACATATTGTTTTTCCTCCTCGATAATGTAATAACTGTTTATTTCACTTGCGACATCTTCTATCGCTCCTAGCACTCGTTCGAATTGATACTTTGAAGTTTGATGTGTCACAACAACGACTTCTGCAAGTTCACGATTTAAAGGTAATTGAATAACTTCTTTTAAACTTACAGAGCAATTAACGAAACATTCTGTTATTTTTTGCAACATCCCAGGTTCATCTCGTAATGAAATACGTAAGAAATATTTCGAAACAACTTCTTCATCTCCTTGTAACTCATATGGCTCTGGTTCTTTTAGCGCACTTTTATTTTTCTGAACTTGATTCATGTTTTTAACGATTGAAATAATATCACTTACTACAGCCGAACCAGTCGGTAACTTACCAGCTCCAGGTCCGTAAAACATTACTTCTCCTACCGCTTGACCGTGAACATATACTGCATTAAATTCATTATTTACATTCGATAATGGATGATGACTTGGTAAAAGTGTCGGTTCTACACTCAAATGAATGGCTGATCCTTGTTTCTCTGCTTTCCCAATTAATTTCATAGTAAATCCTAACTTTTCAGCCATTAGTAAATCTTCTTTTTCGACCTTTCGAATCCCTCTTACTTGCACATCATCTAAAGAAACATTCATCGAAAAACCTAAGTTTGCAAGAATGGCTACCTTTCTCGCCGCATCTAGCCCATCTACATCCGCTGTTGGATCCGATTCTGCGAAACCTAATTTTTGGGCTTCTTGTAATGCCTCTTCATACGACCATCCATTTTGACTCATCTTTGTTAACATGTAATTTGTTGTGCCATTTACAATTCCCATAATTTTTTCAATTTGGTCTGAAGCTAATCCGTCTGTTAATCCTCTTAACACCGGAATACCGCCCGCTACACTTGCCTCGTAACATAAATCACAATCATTTTCGTTCGCTAATTGGAGAAGCTCTGCACCGTATACAGCCATTAAATCTTTATTTGCTGTTACGACATGTTTCTTATTTCGTAAAGCCTTAACAATATGCTGCTTCGCTTCTTCAATTCCGCCCATTACCTCTACTACAATATCAATATTTGAATCATTTAGAACTTCATCGACATGACTTGTTACTACGATTCCATCAATACAAACATCACGTTCTTTTTCTACATCACGTACAACGACTGTCTTTACCTTCACTTCATACCCTGTATCAAGTGCAATTTTTTTATAATGTTCTTTCAAAATATGGACAACACCACTTCCGACCGTACCTAAGCCTAACACCCCAACATTAATAACGTTATTCATCTTCTAATCTCCTCCTACAATTTTATTTTTTATCTTTATCAATCACCTTACTCTGCTTTTTAATCATGCAGGTGGTGGTTATTTCCGTACGTACAAATCGTTTCATGTTACAGCACCTCCTTTCAAAGTAATAAAAAAACACACTCATCCCTAGGAAAGGGACGAATGTGTTTTCGTGGTTCCACCCTTGTTCCAACCAGGGCGTATTTCTCCCTAGATTGCTCAAGTTCAGATAACGGCTGATTCCGTCAATAATTACTAGATTACTCGTTCACTATTGAAGTTCAAAGGTGGTAAAATCATTTCTCGTGTTAGGAAGCTCACACCCTTGGCTTCCCTCTCTGTAAACCGTAAAAATGATTTCATGTCCTTATCGTTACTTTTTCGCTCATGTTTATTTGTTAACTCATTATACTCGCATAAAAAACAAAATCAATACTATTTTTTAATTATTTTTAATTTTCAATCTCTTATTTCATAAAAAAACACACTCATCCCTAGGAAAGGGACGAATGTGTTTTCGTGGTTCCACCCTTGTTCCAATCTAGACGTATTTCCTTCTAGATTGCTCAAGTTCAGATAACGGCTGATTCCGTCAATAATTACTAGATTACTCGTTCACTATTGAAGTTCAAAGGTGGTAAAATCATTTCTCGTGTTAGGAAGCTCACACCCTTGACTTCCCTCTCTGTAAACCGTAAAAATGATTTCGTGTCCTTATCGTTACTTTTTCGTTCATGTCTATTTGTTAACTTATTATAGTGATCAACTTTTTAAAAAGCAAGCCTATTTTTACTAACCATTTTCAAAATCATTTTTTATTGTATTTCACAATAACATTATGCAATGGCCGCTCAATTTACCTATTTCGTTATTTTTCCAGTTTGTAAATCAACGATTCTTATATGAATACCCCATTCTAAAATGTGTACATATTCACCTCACAAAACTATATCTATAAAACTTTTTCAATACAATCTTTTCGTATAACTTTCTTCTAAAGAACGTGCAACATCTTCTTCAGAAGTATTTACTTTCGCATGTTCCAGTAACATTTTAGCAGCTGAAGGTAACTCTTTTTTATGTAACCAAGATTCTGGATCCCACATCTTAGATCGGATAAAAGCTTTTGCACAATGAATATAACACTCTTCTATTTCAACAACAATTCCAAGTAACGGATTGCGTCCATTCGCCTGCATTTCTTGCAATATCTCTTCGTCGTTTGTAATATACGCTCGGCCGTTTATTCGGAGCGTCTCCCCAAGTCCGGGAAGAAAAAATAGTAACCCTACGTGCGGATTTGAAATAATATTCAAAATGGAATCTATACGACGGTTGCCTGGTCTTTCTGGAATGATAATTTTATTATTATTTAATACGTATACAAATCCAGGTGCGTCTCCTCTCGGCGAGGCGTCACACTCTCCCAATTTATTTGCAGTAGATAATACTAGAAACGGAGATTTAGACAGAAAATCTACACAATGATGGTCTAATGATGAAATAACTTTTTTCAATGCTCGCTCACTTGGTTGCCCCAATATTTTCCGTAACTCTTCCTCTGTTGAAATAATCGATTTTATTTCTTTACTCTCTATCCCCACTATTAACCACTCCATTTTTCTTTATTTTCCCAAAATTCAATACAAATATTGTATAATAAAATTTGCAGAAAGGGGAATTTAAATGACAGAGTGGTTAACAATATTTGATCCTGAAAGAAATACACTTGGGAAGAAATTGCGTGATGAAGTGCATCGTGACGGTGATTGGCACGAAACATTTCATTGTTGGTTTGTAGAAAAAGATGATGAAGATATGTTTTTATATTTCCAATTACGCTCTAAAAATAAAAAAGAAGCTCCGGGTATATGGGATATTACTTCAGCCGGACATATTATGCATGATGAAGATGTACAAATTGGTGGTCTTCGTGAAATTGAAGAAGAATTGGGTCTTTCTTTTCAAACGACTGATTTAGCATACAAAGGAATCTTTAAAATAGATTATGAAATTTCAAATCTTACGGATCGTGAATTTTGTCATATGTATTTCCACAATGTCATCAATCCACTTCCATTTGCACCAGGTGAAGAAGTAGACGATGTGATGAAAATACATGCAACTTCTTTTCTACAACTATTACAAAGAGAGATTTCATCTTTTACGGCTATTTCTGTTTTAAGCAATAAACCGATAACGATAACATTTGAAGATATTTATCCATACGATCTTGCATACTATGAATTTGTTATAGAGCAAGGAAAAGACTTACTAGAAAATAATAATTTATAAATAAAATAGGACTCCCATTTTAAAGTACTTAGGAGTCCTATTCTTAATAGTGGATGATTGACAATACCCAACACTCCACCTTATTTTCTCTCTTTCGATGTTTGGAACATACTTGGCAGCGTTACAAAACGTGCCCCTTTCGTTTTCAACTGCGGAATGATTTTGTCCAGTGCCTCTACAGATCCTTGTAAATGCCCACCTGGTGTTGAATGCTGAAGGATAACACTGCCAGGAAATGAATTCCCTAACACATTATTTGTAATCGTATCAGCGCTTACGCCTTTCCAATCAACCGTATCAACACTCCACTGTACAATCATAAAGTTTTGCTCTGTCGCCCACTTCAATTGATTTTCAAGTATTTCACCGTACGGTGGACGTATAAACTTCGGTGCATAACCAGCTAAACGATTTAATGTTTCTTCTGTTTTTATAATTTGATTACGGTACTCAGCATCATTTACTTTCGCTAAATTCGGATGGCTATACGTATGATTACCAATTACATGCCCTTCATTCGCAATACGTTTTACTACATTCGGATACTTCTCTGCGTTTTCACCAAGCAAGAAGAAAGTCGCTTTTACATTATGTTGTTTTAACTTATCTAAAATTTTCGGCGTAAATTCTAAATCTGGTCCATCATCAAATGTAAGAGCGACTTCCGCTTTATTGTATGGGCCTGAAAATGCGTACGCATATTTTTCGACCCACGAAAATGGCGTCCACGATCCACGCTCATCTGCTTCCATTAGTACCTTATAATTTTGAGGGATATATGCGTATGGCAATGAGCTTATATATTCTCCATAATAAAATGAGTTATATGGCATATAAGCATACGAAACATCTCGTTCTAACCCCCATTGATATGGGGCAAACATTTCTGTCGAATAAAAATAATACATAATAAAAACCTCCCTAAAATTTCATATGTGATTCCTCTGCACTTTGTTAGGGAAATTCCTATTCATGAACAAAAATAAGACTGTCCATAATTAGGATAGTCTTATTGCTTTATATTATTAATAAATCGATGTACTATCTTTCGGCAAAGCTTTCACATGTTTTAAATAGCTTGTCACTCTGCCATCATCACCTTGCGGGTACTGATATCCAAATGTGTTAGCAATTTCGTTCGCCACTTCCCTAAATAATTTCCCCATGACAAAGAATGACTCCCATATATTTTCATATTCCGCATTCGAATAGGTACGTTTAAATTGCTCCCACATATCTTTTTCAATATATTGCTCGAAATGCTTCCCAAACTTCCCTGCATTACCTGTAAAGTCTGTTTTCATACCAACATGCCATTCTAGCATTACAATGAACATATCTCGTACTGGACCATCAAGCACCCCTTTCGCATAAGAAAGTTCTTCTCTCCATAGTCCTTTCCCTACATTCGTACTACACCACCAAAATTCATTACAGCAATCTAAAAACTCTTTTTCTGTAGGCTTTTTTATTAAGTAGTCTTTATCGCTTGCTGGTGGAAATTCACCAATACAATTATCTTTATCCAGAAGCAGCTTACTTAAACTATCTTGTCCAACGAACATATTTATCAAATCAAATGGAACGAGCGTTAAATCAATTCGATTTCCATCCATAAACTGCATTAAATACGGAAATTTCCCGTCTTCGTCCGCTGGAATTAATAACATTTCTTCTGGCATTTGTACAATCATTATTTCTCCAAATCTATGAATCCAATTATGATTAGACGTAAAAGATTGTATATCATGTACAACATACATAATATCGTAGTCTTGAAAACAATCTCTCTTCACATTTGAATTTACACGTGATCCATTCATGATAACTGCTCGGGTTCTCTCATCCTCTTTTGCTGTATTTATTATTAAGTCTAACATTTCTTTTTCATTTCTCATCTATTCCTAACCTCCAATTTTTATATAAACTTATATTTCCAAGTATGTTGGAGGTCCACGAGCTAGCTGCGTTGTACACGATACATGTTATAATTTTTGAAATTTCTTTTTCATCCCATTTACCTCCTCAGATCACTCTTTTACGACCGCCATTACAAACCCATCGTATCCTTTACTTCCTACAGTTTGAAGCGCAGTAGCACTTACACGTGGCTCTGCAGCTATTAATTCATAGAAGCGACGTATCCCTTGTACGCGAGGATCGTTACTCGTATTGTCAATAACTTCTCCTTCACGTACTACATTATCACCAATAATTACAGTTCCAGGGCGTGATAGTTTCAGTGCCCATTCAAAATAGATAGGGTTATTTTGTTTATCAGCATCTATGAAAATAAAATCAAATGGCTCATACTTCTCATTTTCAATTTGCTGTAAAGAATCTAAAGCTAATCCTGTTCGCACTTCAATTCTATCATTCAAATTGGCACGTTTAATATTACTACTTGCAATTTCTGCATGTTTTTCGCTTGCTTCCAATGTAACAATTCTGCCTTCCGATGGCAATCCTCTTGCAAGCCATATCGTGCTATATCCGCCTAGAGTACCAATTTCCAAAATGTTTCGAGCTCCTTGAATTTGTACTAATAGTTGCAAAAACTTCCCTTGCGTTGGCGATACATCATGTGCTGGTAAATTAGCTGCCGCGTTTGCTTGAAGAACTTCTTCTAATATAGAATCTTTCGGTATTAATACATCACTCACGTATTGATCAACAGCCATCCACTTCTCAATCGTACTCATGTAAATACCATCCCTTTCAATACTTTTCTACTATTCACATTTGATTATACCGAAATTTCTGTCTCATAAACAAAAAATAAAGAAGGGACATCTACTCCATTACAGAATAAATATCCCTTCTTTCGTTTATACATTTATCCCCTACGGATTAGTAGACCAAAGTCCTGCTGATTTAATAAATGTACGTTTATTTAATTTCAGCTGCGCTACGATAAACTCTGCAATATCTTCTGCTTGCATTACTTTATCTGGGTTTCCATCAGTTAACCCTAAATCTACAGCCATATCCGTCGCTACTGTACTTGGAGTTAAAGCTGTCACACGAATGTTATGTTTACGAACTTCCAGCGCTAACGATTCTGTTAAGCCAAGAACACCAAATTTTGAAGCACTATATGCACTTGTTACAGGTGCACCTTTTTGTCCTGCTGTAGATGAAATGTTAATAATATCACCTGATTGTTGTTCAATCATACTTGGTAAAGCTGCACGAGTTGCATAGTATACACCCATTAAGTTTACTTGAATGATTTTTTCCCAATCAGCAACGTCTAATTCTAAAAACTTACCGAATTTAGAAATACCAGCGTTATTAATTAAAATATCGATAGATCCTAAACCGTTTTTTAACGTTTCAATTGCAGTCGTTACCTCTTCATATGAAGATACATCAGCAGTCGCAATAACAGCTTTTACGCCTTCTGCTTCTACTTCTTTCGCAACAGCTTTTAAGTTTTCTTCTGAACGAGCTAAAAGACCGACATTTACGCCCTCTTTCGCTAACGCGATCGCTACAGCACGACCAATCCCTCTACCTGCTCCTGTAATTAAAGCATTTTTACCTTGTAATAATTCTGCCAAGTATAACACTCCTTAATCATCTCAGTTATGTATTGTATTATATTAAAATTGTATCTGTGTTTATGTAAAAAGGCAATGATGCACTTTCATGTGCGTAGGTTACTTGTAAGTAACTATAGAAAGTTTTTATTTATTAGTCTCATATTTCCATCATTATTCATGTAAAATAAAAACAAATCTAGCATAGGAGAGTGTATGTGTATGAAAAGAAAAAAATGGTTCTTGTCACTAACTGCAGTCGGACTATGTATCATATTGTTTGCGATGTACTTTATATTTGGTAATCCACTAAACTATAAAGTAATAGAAAAAGATACTAACGAATATCTCCATACTATAAAAAGATATAAGCAAGCAGAAATACAAAGCATTACTGGAAGATATACTCCCCTTTATAATATCGGCTATTATGCAGAAGTCGTTTATAAAGACGAACCTTATTTTACATACGCTTATACATACGATACTAATAAAAAAATAATACAAGACAACGGCATTTTAGGAAGACATACTGAGTCATTTGAAAACCTTAATTTAAACTGGTCATTGTTTGACGAGTTAGTAGACGGGATTCATACAAACTTACAAGAAAGAGGTTTAAGTGAGAAGAAAGATTATTCTATACGCAACGTTCAATTCATTGATATAGATGATGATAAAAGTGGTGCAGAAGCGTACGTTGACTTCCAGAAAGATAAAGAATCAGATTACTCATACCGTATGAATAGCGAAGGGAGAGCTTATCAATATAGTTGCAGTAATGGGAAATGTATTTTTAAAGAGAAATAGTGTTAGAAGAATTTCCTCCTAACACTATTTCTCTTCATAATTTGGAATACGCACAATAAATTCCGTACCATTCCCTTCCTTACTCTCGACTTTTATATCTCCTTGATGAAGGTCGAGTACTTTTTTTACGATGGCCAAACCTAAGCCACTTCCTCCATACGCACGATTTCGTGAAGAATCCGCTTTATAAAAACGTTCAAAAATATGTTGTTTCTGTTCTTCTGATATACCAATTCCCGAATCGCGAATACGTACTTCCACTACTTTCTCATGTTCTTGTAACTGGATTGTAATTGTGCCACCATTTGGCGTGAATTTAATGCTATTATGAATTAAATTGATCCACACTTGACTCATACTTTCTTGATCGGCAGTAACATGCACTTTATCCAAATCAAGTTCTAACTCAATTTCTTTTTCAGCCCAGAGCGGTTCACTATTTAACACTACTTGCTTTAACTGTTGATCTAATTGATAAGTCACTCTTTCTGGTGTGTACTCTTCCGATTCTAAAAGAGTTAGTTTCAATAAATTTTGACTTAGTTTAGATAATCTCGTCGTTTCTGTTTCAATAATGGTAAGATAATGCGTTCTTTTTTCCTCGGAAATATTGTTATCTTGTAATGCTCTAGCAAAACCTTTTATAGATGTTAATGGTGACTGTATTTCATGTGAAACATTCGATACAAATTCTTGACGCATTTTCTCCATCGCATTTAGTTCATCTGTCATATCATTTATACTTTTTACGAGTACACCAATTTCTCCATCATACTTTTCTTCATTTCGTATTTTTACAGAGAAGTCTCCTTTTGCAATTTTTTGTATAGGTTCAATAATAGTCCAAATCATCGCCTGTCGTTTTGGCCTCATTAATATCCCAAACAATGTCCAAATAAGAACAATAAATACAAAACCAACCATATCACTAATTAAAAAGGCAACAAACGACGATACATGTATTTCAAGAGCATTCAATATACTAGTTGCTACATAAAATGCGATAGACCAAATTATAGTGAGAAAAGAAAAGAGCGCTATTATCGCTCCCGTTACTTTCAACATCTTCAACTTACTCATTTCTTTTCTTTTTCTCATTTACTTACCTCTAAGCGATACCCTAAACCTCTTATCGTTTTAATACTAAACTTCGACTTCTCTTCTTGAAATTTCTCACGTAGCCGATTAATATGAACGTCTAGTGTACGTTCATTCCCTTCAAAATCATATCCCCATACATCTTCAATTAACTGCTCTCTCGAACAAGTTCTTCCTGCTTTAGAACCTAAAGTAAAGAGCAATTCGAATTCTTTTAGCGGTAATGTAACTATTTGTTCTCCAATTGTAACTTCAAATGTTTTACGATTTAACAGTACATTTCCAACTTGAATCGATTGCGATACTGTAATTTGGTAACGTTTCAGTAGTGCCTTTACTCTCACTACTAGTTCTATCGGATCAAATGGTTTTACAAGATAATCATCCGTGCCAAGGTGAAATCCTTTTACTTTTTGAGACGTTTCCCCTTTAGCAGTTAGCATCAAAATTGGAATATCATAGTACTTCCTTAATTCAAAACATACATCAAATCCATCCATATTCGGCATCATGATATCAAGAATAACCATATCAACTTTTACTTCGTCTATTTTCTTAAGTGCATCTAGACCATCAATTGCCTCATATGTTTGAAAGCCTTCGCGTTCTAAAAAAACAGAAACAAGTTCTCTAATATGCGGATCATCATCCACTATTAAAATATTAGGTATCAAAGAAACCATTTCCTTTCTAATTAGCATCCTTTATAAAGCTTTTAAAAATGAATAATCAGCGGAGTATAAGCCCCACTGATTATTCATTTTATAATGCACCCTCTTTAATTTTCAATTGTTGCGTTGCAAATTCACGATACATATCATGTGTGCGTAACAATTCATCATGTGTACCACTTCCTGTAAGATTCCCTTTTTCTATAAAGATAATTTTATCTGCATCTACAACAGTAGAAAGTCTATGTGCAATAACTAACGTTGTTCTGCCTTTCATTAAGTTATTTAACGCTTTTTGAACGACAGACTCTGATTTACTATCTAGACTTGAAGTTGCTTCATCTAACATAAGGATTTGTGGATTTCGAAGTAACGCTCGAGCAATGGCAATTCGTTGTCTTTGCCCTCCAGAAAGCTTCACGCCACGTTCGCCAACTTCTGTTGCATAACCATTTGGCAAATCATGAATAAATGCATCAACATACGCCATCGCTGCTACTTTTTCAATTTCTTCATCTGTCACTTCTCCCTCAACACCGTAACAAATGTTATCACGAATCGTTCCATCTATTAACGGACTATCTTGTGAAACGTAACCAATTTGACGTCGCCATGATTGTAGTGAGTAATTCTTAATTGAATCTTTTCCCAATTTAATGGCACCGCTAGTCGGCTCATAAAAACGTTCTAATAATGAGAATAGCGTCGTTTTCCCGCTACCACTTGGTCCTACGATTGCTGTTACTTTTCCTGATTCAATTGTGAAATCAATATTCTTTAAAACTTGCTCTTCTTCGTTATACTCGAAATGTACATTTTCAAGAACGATTGACTGCTTAGCATTTGTGACCTTCACACCAGTTTCATGATCTTCTACTTCATATTCTAAAATTGTATTAATTCTTTCCGTTGCACCAATTGCCTTTTGGAATTGTGTAAAGAACATAGATAATTGACTCATCGGCATTATAATTTGAACTAAATATAATATAAACGCTACTAGTTCTCCTGTTGTTAATGCACCGCTAGAAACTCGCATTCCACCATATCCTACGATAATAACAAGCAATGCCATTAAAACAAACGACATAACTGGTGAAATTAACGCTTGCACTTTTCCCTCTTTCAAACCAAATTGTAATAGCTTTTCAATACCTTTATTTCCAGTTTCATATTCCCTTTTTTCTGTGTTCGAAGATTTTACTAAACGAATTTCTGATAATACTTGCGTTAATACACTAGTAAAAGAAGCCGTTTCATCTTGAAGTGCTTTTGAAATCTTATACATTTTTCGTCCAAGTGGAACTAAAATAAGTACCGATAATGGAATAACTGTTAAAAGTAAAAGTGTCATTTTCCAATCTAAAACAAATAATACAATTAATGATCCAACAATTGAAATACCACCTGTTAATAAGTTTGACAAGTGCTCAGAAATTAATGTTTTCACAACTCCTGTATCATTTGTCATACGGCTAATTGTATCGCCTGTTCTATTTTGATCATAATAAGTTACTGGTAATATAAGCACCTTTTTCCACAAGCGTTCTCTCAGTCCAGCTACAATCTTCTGCCCAATATAATTTAATAAATATATAGATAATCCTGCAGCTATAGTTTGCATAATAAAGAATGCAACTAGCCCAACAATTTGTCCTGTACTTATTGACGAAAGTGAGAAATTATCTACTAACCCTTTCGTTAACATCGGTATAAATAAACTCGCTCCTGTAGAAAGCAAACTCATTAATAACGCAAAAGCAAGAATCCCTTTCGGAGGATTTGTATCTTGAATAAGGCGTAAAAACTGCCTCCAGCTCCCTTTTTTCTTCATCTCATTTCTAACTTCCATTCCTGTTCATCTCCTCGTGTTAAACCAAACTGTTCTTTCTAAAAATAGAATACAATACAAATGTAAACTGAATGTAAACACACTTTTTCTGTTTTTACAAAATATACATACAAACGCATCTTTACAACAGATATAAACATCTGATATTATTACCTAGTGCTAAATATTATTCTATGTGAATTATAAATAACCAATTTACGATACTATATAAATCTCCCGTTATTGAAAGGAGTATCCTTTTTGCAAACAAATATACATTCCGAAAAGGAAACAATTATTTTTATTCATGGCTTAGTCGGCAATCGTCGCGCCTTCAAAAAAGAGCATAAACGATTTTCAGCCACCTATAATATTATAACTTACGACTTATTAGGTCATGGCGATGATAAAGGTGCAGATATCGAATTTTCATTACAGCGCCTCGTAGATCAATTATTGAATTTATATGAAAAAGAAGGCATTCAAAAAGCTCATATTTGCGCTCTAAGTTACGGCTGTTATATTTCTACAATTTTTGCACAAATGCATCCAGAAAAAGTATTGAGTATTTGTCACATTGGTGGACATTATAATAATCCATCCCTTTTATATAACGTATTTCAAAAGTTTTGGGAGAAGCGAGGAGACGATTACTCTAAATGGCTCTCTCAATACGCAAATACCATTTTTCCAAGTGGCATACTAAAGGCAAATCCGTTCGCAGTCATTTCAAGAAATATTTATTACCGTTTCGGATTGCAATTACATTCATCAATTATTGCCCAATCATTACGGCATCGTTTAGAATTCGATTTAAAATCTAAATTAAAATCACTTCCCCACCCTATTCTATGGGTAATGGGCGAACATGATCATCTCTATAAATCTTGTCTTTTTGATTTAAAGTCCATTCTTCCAAACGTTTTATATAAAGAAATACCGCTTGCAGGACATGCAGCAAACTTATTTCGCCCGAACTATTTCCATGACCTATACGCTCGATTTTTAAATGGGAAGTTACAGTAAAAGCTACTACATTCCTAGTTTATTCAACTATAAAAAGGCTTCCCAAGTTTCCCTGGAAAGCCTTTTCTCTATACAAAAAGTATATAAACTACTTTTTCTTAGTATGCTTTTGTGTAACCTAACATGTGCTTGCTCCAGTAAGAGTTACTTACAGAACTAATACGTACACCAGTTGCATCTGTTTCTGCACTAATGAACTGACCGTTTCCTAAGTAAACACCCATGTGAGAAGGACCTGATTTATAAGTATTTTGGAAGTATACTAAATCACCTGGTTGTGGATTGCTAGTTTTTGTTTTAGAGCTCCAGTATCCAGCAACTGTTTGACGAGCGCCTTTATGACCAGTTTGATTTAATACGTAGTGAATGAATCCACTGCAATCAAAACCAGCAGGTGTTGTACCAGCAGTTCTGTATGGTGAACCATTTAAAGATCTAGCGAATCCAGCGATTGAAGATGTATCTCCACCTGTTGTTGGTTTTTGTACGTCTTTACCTGGTTGTTGAACGTTATTTGTAACGTTATTGTTATTGTTATTGTTATTTGTAACGTTGTTTACTCCGCCTTTTACAAACTTAACGAAGTCTGCACTTACATAACCTGTGCGGCCGTTATGGTTAATTTTGTACCAACCATTTTCAGCGCCAGTAACGTTTAATACTTTACCTTGTGTTACGCCACCGATTACAGCGTTGTATGTAGCTGGGCCTGTACGTACTTTTAATGCACCAGTGTTAACAACATAAGAACCACCAGTTTGAACTGTAGTAGTATTGTTGTTTGTAGTTGGTTGTTTTGTTTCGTTAGATACAGCAGAACCACCTTTTGTTACGAAGTCTTTGCTTACGTATCCAGTTCCACCATTGAAATTGATTTTAAACCAATCTTGTACTTCTCCAACAACTTGTACTGTTTTACCTTTATTTACAGAGCCTAATACTGTATGAGATGCACTTGGGCCTGTACGTACGTTTAGTGAAGAAACGTTTACTGTGTAAGTACCAGTTCCTTGTTGAACAGTAGTTCCTGTTTTACCACCAGTCGTTACGAAGTCACCACTTACATAACCAGTTTGACCGTTTACAGTTACTTTGAACCAACCGTTTTCTTGTCCAATTACTTGTAGTACTTGACCTGATTTCACTTTAGAAATCACGTTATGTCCTGTACCAGCACCTGAACGAACATTTAATACATCAGCAGTTACTGTGTATTTTAAGTCAGATTTTGTTTCTACAGTTTTTGTTTCAGTTACAGTCGTTTGATTTTGAGTTTGATTTTGTCCATTAATTTCTTTTAGCGCCTCGTTTGAAACTTGTGCCTGAGCAGAATCCATACCTGGAACTGCAACACCCACTACTGAAGCTGCTGCTAAACCTGCAATTACTTTTTTCATAAGTTGTCTTTACTTCCTTTCCCTACTATCCTCTTAAAAAAACTTATAAACTTAATACTTTACAATATTATCAAAGTAAAATATTCATTAAGTTCCATTTTTTAACAAGAGTTTTATTTTTCACACAGAGTTCATTTTAAACGAATGAAGTGAATTCCGTGTGAACTTCATGTGAACTTTACCATTAAACTGACTGTTTTTGCAATGCTTTTTTCAAATTCCTTATGTATTTCATTGAAAATTCGACATTCTATTCCTTATCTTAATATATTTTTCCTATCCACTCCGAAAAACTCTATTAATCTAATACAATGCAAAGAATGTATTTCCTAGTATAGTTCCTTCCATGAAGCATACTCTTATCATGACAAAAAATACTTTTTTTATCAATAGTATAATATTTTTAGAAAACTATTTTTGATACTGTCTATCGCTTGTAAAAGATTTGACGATTTGTAAGATTTAACTTCAAAAATTCTGTTCTAATTTGACGAAAATGTACATTCCACTCACTATTTTCCGCTACATATGGAATTTTAAGGATATTTATATTATCATATATAGAGTGGCGTCTTAATCCATACATGTATTATCCGGCCTACCGGGAAACCAATCGAACTTTTACGGGTCGGTATTCTCCACGTAGCATTGAATTTTGATATGGAAGTCTTAATATTAAAAAAGGAGGTATATTTATGAAAAACATAATAGATGATCCTATAAATAAAAATATAGAACTGTACTATGCTTTTTTTCAATTCGTTTCAATTATTACCTTACAAAAAATATCAACTATTGAAACACGTAAAAACGAATTAAAAAATCAGATGAAAAATTCCTATCAAAAAAATCCTTACTTCTTATAAAAAGGTGAACAGATTATATTTCTGTTCACCTTTTATCCCGCATTAACGGACAGTATGACCCCCACCCCAAAATTCAGCGAAAGCAAAGAAATTAGGGGTGGGATTAAAGTTTCACTTTATCATTCCTACATTATTTATAAATTTTCACACGTTTTTCTAAAGGTTGGTATTCTTTTTCACCTGCAGTTACCACCGGTTTACCAAACGGCATTTGCGCAGTAAGTTTCCAGTTTTCTGGAATTTCCCATTCTTTTCTCACTTCTCCATCAATTAATGGATTGTAATGCTGTAATGTAGCACCAAATCCTTCAATTTCTAAAGCCGTCCAAATTGCAAATTGTAACATTCCTGAGGATTGTTGAGACCAAACCGGAAAATTCTCTTTATATAAGGCAAAGTTTTCTTGCAGTTGTTCCACTACTTGACTATCTTCGAAGTATAGGACCGTTCCATAACCACTTTTAAATGCATTCATTTTTTCTTCAGTAGATGCAAAGTTATTTTCAGGTACAATTTTTCGTAACGTTTCTTTCGTAATATCCCATAACTTATCATGTTGTTCTCCAAGCAAGACGACAACGCGAGCGCTCTGAGAGTTAAAAGCTGAAGGTGTATGTTTTACAGCATGATAAATCACTTCTTGAATTTTTTCATCAGAAACTACTTGCTCTTTACTAATCGCGTAAATAGATCTTCTGTCTTCAATTGCTGAGTAAAAATCTTTTGCCATCATAATTCCCTCCAATTTTCATTTGAGGCTTTTTCATATGTACACATCATATTCTGCCTCTTAAAACTTATCATTAATAAGTTTCTAACTTTAGACTATCAACAAACAATAATAAACTCAAATAATAACACTCACATTTTTTACCTTTTTATTTCCTAATTATAAAAATAAAAAGGCAATTTATGGTTACCTATAATAAGTAACAACAAATTACCTTTCTTAAATGATGATCTAAGTCAATATTTTACTTAATTAACTAAGCCAAATGCATAAGACATTAGCTTATTCGTCTCTGTAAAACGCTTCGTTTTACCTTTCGTTCCCATTACAACAGTAATAATACGAGTATCACCTTGTTTTGCTGTACCCGTAAAACAATACCCCGCGCTATCTGTAAATCCTGTTTTTAATCCGTCTATTCCTTCTATATATAAAGCTTTATTATTTTTGTTTAACATATCATTTGTACTTATAACATTAATGTTATTAAATGCTAACTGACTTTGACGTAAATGAGTCACTTCTAATATTTCTGGATAATCTTTTACAAGATGATACGCCAAGTTTGCTACATCAGCAGCTGTCATCTTCGTCTCACTTCCATCAGGTTCTTGTAGTCCTGATGCATTTGCGAATTTCGCATACTCCGACATTTTAAACTGCTTTGCTTTTTCATTCATACGCTGAACGAAATCTTTCTCTGTTTTTGCCATATGCTCAGCTAAAGCCACAGCCGAATTATTTGCTGATTCAATCATTAATGCATGGTACAAATCTTTAACAGTTAATGTATCATTAACTTGAACTGGGATTCTCGCACCCTCTGTTTGTGCCGCTTTCGCACTCATTTTCACCGGATCTTCCCAGCGAACTTTTCCATTGTGTACATTTTCTAATAGAAGATACGCTGTCATCATCTTAGACATACTTGCTGGTGCAAAAGCTTCATTCTCATTATGTTGATAAATAATATCTCCATTACTCGCATCAATAATCATAGCTGCTTTTGCATCAATTTCCGGTGGTATGTACTTTGGTGGGACTACTTTTTCAGCTAATCCTGTTTTAGGTAGTTCTGCCACCTGTAAAGGTTGTCCCTCTATATTTGTTGCACTCTTTTGAGTTCCTTGGAATAAGAACCAACATATCCCTAAAATAATGACTACTAGGATCGTCAGCCTTCCCCATTTTAACCGCTTCATTTCAAAACTCCTTTAGCAAACCATTTATACACTCACATGTAACCATAACAACAATTACTTTATATCGTCAAGGCAAAAAGCATATTTATTCATTTCATACATTTATGTTACACTCAGCATACCGAAATATAAGAATATTAAACGTTGCATTATCGTAATTTAACTATTTAATAGAAAGGATTCTTACGATGCTACTTCCAAAAACATTAAAATACGGAGACACAATCGGCATTTATTCACCCTCTTCACCAGCAACCTACACTTCTCCAAAAAGATTTGAACGAGCGAAATCCTACTTACAACAGAAAGGATTTCACATATTAGAAGGTTCACTAACAGGTCGATATGATTATTATCGTTCTGGCAGTATACAAGAGCGTGCCGAGGAACTCAATGCTTTAATAAGAAATCCTAATGTATCTTGTATTATGTCAACAATTGGCGGTATGAATTCTAATTCATTATTACCTTATATTGATTACGACGCTTTTCAAAATAACCCTAAAATAATGATTGGTTATTCAGATGCAACAGCTTTACTGCTAGGGATTTATGCCAAAACAGGAATCCCTACATTTTATGGTCCGGCACTCATCCCCTCCTTTGGAGAATTTGAGCCTTTTGTAGATTATACATACAACTATTTTGTAGAAACATTACTACATGATCATTCACTTCCTTACAACATAAAACAACCTTTATTTTGGTCAGATGAATTTATTAATTGGGAAGAGAAGACGAAAGAAAAAGAACGTAGACATAATAGTTGGATTTCTGTAACAAATGGACAAGCTACCGGACGTGTTATTGGCGGTAACTTAAATACAATAGAAGGAATTTTTGGTAGCCCTTATATGCCAAGCATTCAAGAAGGTGATATTTTATTCATTGAAGATAGCTCAAAAGATGCAGCTACTATTGAAAGAAGCTTTTCATTACTTAAAATTAACGGTGTATTTGATAAAGTTTCAGGTATACTTCTTGGAAAACATGAGCAATTTGATGATTGTGGTACAAAGCGCAAACCGTACGAAATATTATTAGAAGTACTGCAAAACCAAAGTATTCCTTTACTTGCTGACTTTGATTGTTGTCATACCCATCCGATGATCACTATGCCGATAGGTGTTCAAGTGAACATGGATGCAACTAATAAAACAATACATATTTTAGAAAAATGGAAGATATAAACGACGCTTATATTATAGGAAGAACATGTTATAAACTTTTCCATTAGGGAACATAAAAAAGGCTCCGTTCATCACGGAGCCTTTTTTATTATTGTCCTAAATTTTGAACCTTGTCTTTCAAATCACGAACTTGATCTATCGTCTGCATAAGCTCAGAGTTTTTAAATTGCTCTACATCCACTTTCCCTTCTTCTATCTTTGTCATCGCCGTATCAATTAATGTATTTAATTTTTCGTTATATCCGACGATTTGCTGATGAAGATCCTTTGCTACATCCGGTGGCGTTAATTCATTGAATGCAGGTATATCTTGTTTTATTTCACTAAGCTTCGTTTCTAATTCTTTTCGAGCTTCGCTATCATTAATGGCCTTTTCAGCTAATGCTGGTGCATCATTTGCAAATGCACTTATTTCATTTACATAGTCTGTCGCTTTTTGAGCATAATCTATGGAGTTCTTACCTTGCTCTACTAGTGAACATCCCATTAAACCAATTGAAACTAAACATACTAAGAAAATTGATTTGATTTTCATTTTAGACTCCCTTCGTCACTATACTTGTCTGTAATCTTCTTTATCATAACTTCTAGCTAAATCACCTACAACCTTTTTAAATAGCCATTTAACCGCTCACATGCCCTATTATCGTTACAACATCTATTTCTATATGTACGCTAATAATATCTTCAATTATATCCATATATCCTTGTCCTATAGCTGCTCCATAGTGTAATGTAAGCCCCTTCTTTTCATACACTGACTTTGGCACTGAAAAAATAAATCTCCTCAAGTTTCTTTCATCA